>JACMKU010000061.1 GCA_014379965.1 Chitinophagaceae bacterium | reverse complement strand
TGTTGTAAGGTTCCAGAACATGGGAACTGATACCGCGTTCTTCATACATATTAGGGATACGCTGGATGCCAAACTGGACTGGAGTACTTTCCAAATGGTCGCGGCCAGTCATCCATACAAGCTGACCATCGATGATGGGAATCGCCTGGATTGGGAATTCCCGGGAATAGAACTTGTACATTCTTCTTTGAACGAGCCGGCGAGTCACGGTTTCGTAGCCTACAGGATCAAGGTCAATACGGATCTGGTGATAGGTGATGTTGTGGAAAATACGGCATCAATTTACTTTGATTTTAATCTACCTGTCGTCACTAATGAAACGCTGACAGAGGTAATGGCTGAGAACCTGGTGTTGCCGTTGACGTTGCTTTCCTTCAATGGGGTGTACAGGGATGAACTGGCAGTATTACATTGGAGAACTTCCCAGGAGGAAAACGTCAGGCATTTCGTAGTTGAGCGCAGTGTCGATGGCAGGGAATTTCATTCCGTAGGAGTGAAGCCTGCAAATGGTAATGGAGGAAATACTGAAGTGAGTTATGAATGGGTTGATAACCTTGCTAACCGTCGAGAAGCGGTTATCTATTATCGCTTGCGTATGGTAGACCTCGATGGTAAGCAGAAGTACAGCAGTGTCATTGCCATTCGCCGCACGGCTGCAAACAGCTCAATCGTTTTCGGTCCCAACCCGGTGACGTCTGGCCAGGCACAGGTAGTGATCAGTGCGATTGCGCCGGAAAAACTAGAACTCAGGGTGATTGATGCGGGAGGTAAGACGAGGCTCGTGCAGCACGCAATCCTCTATCGCGGCGCTAACTCGATACCAATTGAAGGACTGTCGCAACTGCGGGGAGGCAGCTTTTTCCTTCAGATCATTAGACAGAAGGAAGTGAGGACGGTGAGTTTCCTGGTTGTTGATTGACGTTCTTTTGAAAGGTTTTTGGTTTTAAGAGTTTAGTGGTTTAAGGGCTCTGAAGATTGAGAAATCTCTTTCTTTAGGAAAATGAGAAGTAGAAAAACACTTAAACTTTTAAACACTTCAACTCTTAAACACCCGGAGCTCTAAAGTTGTTGAAAACTATTGACCCCGATCAGGTAAAAATACGATCTATGGCACCACATTTGCTACTTACCGACGGAACTCTCCGTTTTTAAAATCTTTTGAAATAGGTCGTTGCGACCATTTTATGAAAAACACAATGTCTAAGGTTAAGGGCTCATTCCTGGGTCCTTTTTCATTTTTAGGGGGTCATTGAAAACATAATATGCCCCAATAGCTGAAGTAACAAGTGTGATAAGGTAGAATAGGATGCTGATAATCACCGAATACTCTCCAGGCAGATTAAAATACTTGGATCCTTCAAGAAACACAATCTCTCTCGCACCAAGTCCGCCGATTGTGAGCGGTAACACAGATACCATAGAAGAAATAAGGAACAAAAAAATGTAGGCAGTTTCATAAATGGAAATGCCCAGAGCGAGCATGATCAGGTAGACACAGACGATCTGCATGGCCTGCACACCGATTCCCCAGTACAATGTAATCCAGAAGCTTGGGAGGAAATCCTTCAACCAGTATTTATTAATGAGGAGCAGGGCTACGACCCCGACGATAGCGAACACGATGATGATGATGGCAATCGAACCTCCACCCAGGGCAACCACCCCATAAATAGCCAGAAGCAGGCCCAGTCCGAGTAAACCACTCACCCTGTCGAGCAGTACGGCAGCAGTCGTTTTTTTATAAGGCACGCCATATTTCTTGGTCAACCTGATCACTTTATAGGCATCGCCACTGATGGATCCTGGTAGGAAAAGATTGTAAAACATGCCGAGCCAATAAAGTTTCAAATTCTGGCTTTCGGTGAGGGTGATGCCAATATTTCTGAAATAGATATTCAACCTGAGTGCCGCAAAGACCTTGGAAGCCGCAAACGCTGCGAGTGCCAGCAGCAGGTAAGAATGGTTGGCATTTCGTAATGCCGTTCCAGCCTTCGAGAAATCGATTTTCCCCGAAACATACCACAGACAAAGCCCCGTCACTACTATTTTTAGTACCAACAGCAATAGCTTCTTTGTCTTGTTGGGAGGCTTCGGTGATTCTTCCATTATTGGCGTAAATTGTTGCAAGTAAATCCAATTCGATGATAAAAAGAATTCTACTGGCCCTGCTCGTTGTTTCCCTGATACTAATCTCTACGTCCGACATAACCGCACAATCCGCAAAGGAGAAGGTCCTAACGTCGGGGATGAAGATATCTTCCTCATTAAAGATAAAAAGGGGAGTATACCGGTTAGCGACGTCAAACGAAGACAAACCCATTATCGTAGTAGAAGGGAATAATATTACTATCGACTTCAACAATGCCGAATTACAAGGAAGCTTTGCGGTTGCAGGTGCCAGGGAGAGAATGCCAGATGAATATGCCGGAATGGCTATACTGATCCGCAACAGCAGCAATATCGTGATCAAGAACCTTAAGGCGAGAGGATATAAGATTGCCATTATGGCCACCAATGTCGAGCAACTCAGACTCGACAACTGTGATCTGAGCTATAACTATCGCCAGCGTTTAAATAGCACGCAGGAGAAGGAAGATGTATCAGACTGGATGAGTTACCACCAGAATGAGAAGAATGAATGGCTTCGATATGGCGCCGCCATCTACCTGGAAAAATGTAAGTCGGCTGTAGTGAAGAACTGTAAGGTCACGGGCGGGCAGAATGCATTGATGATGACAGAAAGTAACGATGGCCTCATCATGGGAAACGACTTTAGCTTCAACTCTGGAATCGGTATTGGCATGTATCGTTCCAATAGGAACAAGGTAGTGTATAACCGGCTCGTCTTTAACGTGCGTGGGTATAGCCATGGGGTTTACAGCAGGGGCCAGGACAGCGCTGGGATATTGGTGTATGAGCAAAGTAGCCACAATCTTTTTTTCAAGAACAATGCGACACATTCGGGCGATGGTTTTTTCTTATGGGCAGGGCAATCTACAATGGATACAGGAGAGGGAGGATGCAATGATAATATTATCAGCGATAACAATTTCTCCTACGCGCCAACTAATGGCATCGAAGCCACCTTCAGTCGCAACAAGATCGTTCGGAATCGCATGATTGAATGCGACTATGGAATCTGGGGCGGATATAGTTATCACACACTCATCGAAGGCAACCATTTCCGTGGCAATAAGACTGCTATCGCCATCGAACATGGACAACACAACCAGGTAATCAATAACATATTTAATAATGATAAAACGGCAGTACGTCTTTGGTCGAGGAAGGAGCAGCCGGCAGATTGGGGTTATGCAAGGCATCGTGATACGAGGAGTGTCGAGCATCTTTTAGCTGCTAATAGTTTCAATGGGAATCAACTCGTTTACCACTTGGGTAGGACTGATAGCGTACGAATATTTGCCAATAGCTATTACGGCGTTGAAACGATGTATAAGACTGATTCCACATCGGGGCCCATCGACTCCACCGTTTCTTCACTCGGCGATGCGGGCGATGACGGCGTTGTCTATAGTGGGGCAGTTCCGAAGCCTGATCCCTTTGCAGGTAGTGGTAAACTTGCTGGTCGGAAGAATATACTCGTCAACGAATGGGGACCACACGATTTTCGTTCACCTATCATATGGAATACCAATCCTACCGACACGGGCAGCTTAATGTCATTCGACATTATTGGTCCAAAAGGAAACTGGGCGATAAAGCGATTGGTAGGATTAACTAGTATCTCTTCAAAGAAGGGTGTATTCCCTGCGACGATCACGGCGAGAAAACCTACATCGAAAAATCTTGACGTAATCATCGAGCTGGAATACGTCGGCGAGTCGATTACGACATCCTTCGGGAAAACCGTGGCTGCCGGTAAGCCATATGCCTTCTCCTTCCGGAAATTCTTTCAGCCCCTCAACTGGGAAGTCCTATTCTTTTCGATGGATACCTCGCGCCACAACCCAATCACGACCGGTCAGCTGTTTTCACCACTGGTAAGGATGGCGCCATTCAAGAGAGATACGGTACAGGAGTTAAGCTACAACTGGTGGGGCGGGATCAAAGAGAAAGGGGAGCAACACAAGCAATTCATCACCCTGGCTTCGGCAGTGGCCATAGTTCCTCCAGGCCGCTACGAGATTTCGGTCACCTGGGACGATGCGGTCAAGGTGACCGTCGACGACAAACTGATCGTGGACGAGTGGAACCCGGCTAAGTACCGATTCGACCAATCTCCCAACAAAAAGATCGTCATGAACCTGGGTGGGGAGCACCGGTTTCATGTGGAGCACTTGGAGCTGGGGGGATTTGCCACTATCTCTTTGAAGTTGAAGAGACTTTAACTCGGGTTACGGGTTATGGGTTCATTGCAAGAGAAGCAAATGAGTTTCGGGTTCTGACCCTCGCTCCCGCTCTGTTTCTCGCTCTTATTTTCGACATCCAAGGTTGATTATTAGTGTAGTACATGTTCGACTTGTGCAACCCGTGACTCACAATCCGTGACAACAGCAAGAGCGAGAAACAGAGCGGG
>JACMKU010000060.1 GCA_014379965.1 Chitinophagaceae bacterium | reverse complement strand
TAGTCATCGCAGCCGTCTCATTTGGCCTTGCTCGCGTACTGAATGGAGTTCATGTGGACGACTTCTGGACTGCCATCATCTTCGCAGTCGTGCTTGCTGTGTTGAATGTGCTCGCTAAACCCATTCTGATTATACTTACACTACCAGTCACGATCATCACACTCGGTCTGTTCCTATTTGTCATCAATGCACTTATCGTGTTACTGGCGAGCAAGTTTGTAGAAGGGTTTAGGATTGATGGATTCTGGTGGGGACTGTTGTTCAGCCTTCTGCTGTCGCTCATCATGTCGGTACTCGATAAACAGATAGACAAGGATAAAAAGAGACGATCGTTGTTTTAGACCGCTACTGGATTATCATATTGTATCTTTTCACTTGCTCCTTGATGATCCTCTCTATTTCTGACTCGAGTGTCGTAGTAGCCGATGCATTTGCACTTCGCTCTCTCTCTGCAACCATGTAAGCTTCCCTCTTCGCGCTCGTAAGCAGTATCTCCTTCTGTATGCTTGTACGTTCTGCCGTCTTGACCGCTACAAATTGCTTAAGCTCCTCTCGGCTTTTTGTCTTCAAGCTATCAGGTAAGGTCTTGATGTCTACACTTTCAATAAATTTGCTGTTTTCTTCGCTTGCATCCACCAGGTCCCACTCTGTATTTTTATACAACTTTTTATTTCCTTTTACCTCTACGCGTTTGGCAGATACCTTTGAGTAGTGCCTGTTCATATCATCTACTTTTTGTTGCCTCTCATAAGATTCTTTTCCTTTCGCCCCATAAGCAACATAGGTCCCGTTTAATTGCGAGTTAAGCTGGAAGAGGGTGCTATCATAGGGAGTTGGAAAATCTATTATATCCGCTTGGTGGTCGATATTCGTGTAGTTGCCGCCGCCGCACTCTCCACCGAGATTCCAATGTTCACGTATGCCCGTCATGCGATCGCCGCAATAAATGGTATTTACAATCACCCCTTTCTTCATCGCATCGGAGCAGGCTTTCGTAAACGAGACTTTTCCCTGTAGGAAATCTTCGTTGCCCGCGATGAAGATCACTTTATAGCTGGAAGAAAGCGTGTCCCATGGAAGCTCCTTCAGCGAAGTCTGGATCACATGACCACAATACTCGTCGCCGCCATTAGTGTTCAATTTGAATAATTCCTGCGAGAGATTATCAAGATCACCTGAGAAACCGGTTACTTGTTTGATATATCCATCAACGGGATTGTTGCTATCCCTTCCATATTCATATAGCGCGATTTCGATTTTCGGAATATCATTGCCGCATTTCGCGCGTCCCATTACACTTACCATGTTCCATAGCTGTGATTTTGCCTGTGCTATCAGGCCATCCATGCTGTTACTTACATCGAGCAGGATCGCAACCTGGATTTTGGAGGTGCCGGAAACATTCGCCACTGTCGTACCCGCCGTCAACGGCTCTGAAATCTGTGCGGGCGAATCATTCTTTGTTCTCGGAAGGAATGCGACAACACCCAGGATGAGTATGGCCAGGAGAAGAGGGAGTAATTTCATAAACGCTGGTTTTTTTCCAAGATGCGACCGAGGAAAGTTTGCATAGCCTGTGCGGGGCTTTACAACGGCTTTAACATTTTAAAAGACCTAAGCGTTTATTTTATAGGTTTGCAATATGACTTTCGACCGTAAGGATTTATCCAACGAACAGCTACTTGACTTTTATCGCAAGCTCCTCTGGCCTCGTATGATAGAGGAGAAAATGCTGGTACTTCTTCGGCAGGGAAAAATATCCAAATGGTTTAGCGGCATCGGTCAGGAAGCAATCGCCGTCGGCGCAACGCTGGCGATGCGCCAGGACGAATGGATCATGCCCCTCCATCGCAACCTTGGCGTATTTACTACCCGGGGAATGCCTCTCCAAAAATTGTTTAAGCAATGGCAGGGAAGCCAGGATGGATATAGCAAAGGAAGAGAGCGAAGTTTTCATTTCGGCAATGTCGAACATCATATTTGCGGCATGATCTCTCATCTCGGACCTCAACTTGCAATAGCCGATGGTGTCGGACTCGCGCACACGCTACGTAAAGAAGATAAAGCTTCGCTGGCATTTTCCGGCGAAGGAGGAACGAGTGAAGGCGATTTTCACGAAGCGCTTAATGTTGCCGCAGTATGGGATCTCCCCGTGATCTTCATCATCGAGAACAATGGCTATGGACTAAGCACACCAACGGAGGAACAGTATCGTTGCATTAGTCTGGTTGACAAGGCGAGGGGCTATGGCATGGAAGGAGTACAGATAGATGGGAATAACCTGCTTTCTGTTTATGAAACAATAAGAGGCGTGAGGGAATTCTGTATCAAGAATAGGAAACCCTATCTCATCGAATGCATTACATTTCGCATGCGCGGCCACGAGGAAGCGAGCGGAACCAAGTATGTGCCGAAGAGAATGTTTGAATTGTGGGAGGCGAAGGATCCTGTGAAGAATTATGAACAGTACCTTGTTTCTGTTGGAATCCTGAACGATCATGAGATAGATAAGCTCAGGCAATCGTTCAAGGAAAAGATCGAATCGGAATTGGCAATAGGGTTCAATTCCAGCCCTATCGTAGTTGATACCGAGACGGAATTGAACGATGTATATGCTGAACGAGATATTAGTAAGAATGCTGCGGTCGTCGTTGACAATTCAGCGGCCAACTTTGCCCTGGAGTCAGAGAGCGAACTCCAGCCGGCTCCCGATAAGAGGCTGATCGATGCGATCAGGGACGGATTGCAACAATCCATGGTCGAGCATCCCAACCTCGTACTGATGGGACAAGACATTGCGGAGTATGGTGGCGCCTTCAAGATTACAGAAGGGTTTGTAGAGGAATTCGGGAAGGAGCGAGTTAGAAATACGCCACTTTGCGAGAGCGCTATTGTCGGCACTGCCCTGGGTTTAAGTCTCGAAGGTTTTAAGTCGATGATGGAAATGCAGTTCGCCGATTTCGTCACCGTGGGGTTTAATCAGATTATCAATAACCTGGCGAAGATCCACTATCGTTGGGGACAACCGGCGGACGTAGTAATCAGGATGCCTTGCGGTGGCGGCGTGGGTGCAGGACCGTTTCATAGCCAGAGCAACGAGGCCTGGTTTGCGCATACTCCTGGATTGAAAGTAGTTTATCCTTCCACACCCATGGATGCAAAAGGCCTGCTGATCGCTTCAATTAACGATCCAAATCCAGTGATGTATTTTGAGCACAAGGCACTATACCGTAGCGTTAGTGGATCGGTGCCTGATTCATATTACGAGATAGAAATAGGGAGGGCGCGACATGTATTGCAAGGTGAGGACATTTCCATTATCACTTATGGAAGTGGTGTGCATTGGGCGGAAGACTACGCAGCCGGGCATACGGGAATATCGATCGATATTCTCGATCTTAGAACATTGTTACCGCTCGACTACATGGCCATTCGGGCCGCGGTAAGAAGGACGGGAAAGGTGTTGATACTTCACGAGGACACGTTAACCGGTGGAATAGGTGGCGAACTCGCTGCCTGGATCGCCGAGAATTGTTTCGAGCTTCTCGATGCACCTGTGATTCGATGCGCTTCGCTCGATACTCCCGTACCGTTTAGCATCGAACTGGAGAGTAACTTTATGGCGAAGGGAAGGTTGGATGAGGTGGTGCAGAAATTACTTAGTTACTAAGCTTGAATGCGTTTAACGTTTAACGTTTAAGGGTTTAACGTTCTGGTAAATGAAAATTCTCTCTTATAGAGAACATGCGAAGTAAGTGCACGTTAACCGTTAAACGTTAAACTCTTAAACGTTTTATCCTCCACCAAAACCATTCACATGCCAAATGCCATCGAAACTTCACGACTGGCCGCGCCCGTCAACACTTCAGAACGAATTAATATTATTGATTCATTACGCGGCATCGCCATCCTGGGCATACTGCTCATGAATATTCCTGCATTCGGCCTGCCTGGTACCGCGCACGATCCCAGTTTGAGAAATGAATTCGGTACAATTAATTATTACACCTGGTTTGCCGTCGACTGGTTTCCTGAGGGTTCACAACGCGCCCTCTTCTCCATGTTGTTTGGCGCGGGGATCATTCTTTTCATCAGTCGTCAGGAAAAGAAACTCGATGGAATCTGGCCCGCGGATTATTTTTTCCGCAGGCAGCTATGGTTGCTTTTCTTCGGCTTATTCGACGCATACATACTTCTTTGGTATGGCGATATCCTCTTCGACTATGCCTGCCTTGGCATGATCATGTTTGCATTCAGGAGGCTTTCGCCAAAGAAATTATTAATTGGTGCGGGTGTATGTTTCTTACTAATGCTTGCGAGGGAGAACAGGGACCTCTACCTCGACAAAAAGGTCATTCACAGAGGTGAAGCCATCGCGACACAAGATACATCGGTAACTAAACTGACACCGCTGCAGAAAGAATACCATGGTGCAATGATGGAGTTCAAGGAACGAAACGAGTTTGACAAGAGAATAAAGCGAATGGAAATGTCTATTCTGAAGACAACCACAACCTATGAACGACTCTATGAATATCGGTCAAATATCTATGCAGAGGGAGTGATGAAATATCTCTATTACATGCTGTGGGATGTATTGCTATTTATGTTTATCGGTATGGCGTTTTTCAAAATGGGAATACTTACAGGGACCGCGCCGACGAGATTGTATGCCTTGCTCTGCGTTATCGGGCTTGGGCTCGGTCTTACCATTTCGTATTTCCGTCTTCAGCCGATGATAGATGCAAAGTTCAATTGGTATGACTACACGAAGAATGTCAACTTTTCTTTTTATGAGCTATCGCGTACGTTACGCGCCTTAGGAATTTTCGGGTTGATCATGTTGATGTTTAAGTCGGGGTGGTTTAACTGGCTATTCAAATTAATGCGGCCCGTAGGTCAAATGGCCTTTACCAATTATCTGACGCAATCGATTATCTGTGGTCTATTCTTCTATGGAGTGGGACTGGGAATGGCGGGAAGCCTGGAAAGACACGAGGTCTATTTGTTCGTGGGCGCTGTATGGTTAGTTCAAATTATTTGGAGTCATATCTGGCTTCGGTATTTTAATTTTGGACCAATGGAATGGCTTTGGCGAAGCCTCACCTACTGGAAGCGTCAACCATTTAAAAAGAATTCCACAAGAACAACAACCTAAATAAGATGATCGGACGATTTGTTTTCCTGGTGCTTCTCTTATTCTCCATTAGTGGCCTCGGCCAGGAGACTAAGGTTGTCGTGCAAACCCCCGATTGGAAGTATGATGTTTCCTTCAAACCCGCGGTCTTTACAGATACGGCCAGGATGGCGAGGATCACACGCATCCTACCCCTAATCGATAAGATGTACCGGGAGTTCGCGACAAAGAACCACGTACCCGGCATCGCCTTCGGTGTCGTTGTGGACGGAAAGCTGGTTCATAGCGCAGGACACGGATATACAAACATTGATAAGAAGCAACCAGTCACTACGGCTTCCCTCTTCCGCATCGCATCGATGAGCAAGAGTTTTACGGCAATGGCGATACTGCAACTTCGTGATCAGGGTAAGCTTGATCTTGATGATGCAGCGGCCGAGTATATTCCTGAGTTGAAAAACATTCGTTATCCCACTGCCGATGCACCTCTTATCACCATACGTCATTTGATGACACACGGCGCCGGCTTCCCAGAGGATAATCCCTGGGGCGATCGCCAACTCGCCGATAGCGATAAAGAATTGATGGAGTTTATCGCAAAGCAGATTTCCTTTTCAACTACTCCCGGAATAGCATATGAGTACAGTAACCTCGGTTTTGCTTTGCTTGGTAAGATCATCACTAAAGTATCGGGCAAACGTTACCAGGACTATATAAGGGATAGTATATGGAAGCCACTCCGAATGAATACTTCCGAATGGGAGTACGGAAATGTAGCCGCCAATAATCTCGCTCACGGGTATAGGTGGATTAACGAGGACTGGCGTGAAGAGGAGCTGTTGCATGACGCCCCTGACGGATCATGGGGCGCGATGGGAAGTATGATAACATCAATAGAGGAATTCAGCAACTACATGGCCCTTCACCTCTCGGCCTGGCCACCTTCTAATTCAACGGATAATGGTCCACTCAAGCGCAGCTCTGTAAGGGAGATGCATTATCCATGGAGATTCAACGGACTTTATCCCGAAAATAAGTTTCCAGACGGAAGAACATGTGGCATTGCTACCGCATATTGTTATGGGTTAAACTGGGTACGTGATTGCAACAATAAGGTCTACGTGGGGCATAGCGGCGGCCTTCCTGGCTTCGGCAGCCAGTGGCGCATCCTGCCAGATTACGGGATAGGTGTCGTACTCTTTGCCAATCGGACCTATGCGCCAACAACGGCCATGAACTTACGCGTGTTGGATACCCTTATCTCTTTAGCAGAACTAAAACCACGGGAGCTCTCTACGTCTACCATTTTAGAACAGCGAAAGAATGAATTGGTTAAGATCCTACCCGACTGGAATAGTGCTAAGTCGAGCGGCATATTCGCGGAGAATTTTTTTCCTGACTACCCAATCGATAGTTTAAGGAAACAGGCCAGGCAACTCTTTTCGAAAGTAGGAACCATCCTATCTGTCGGATCGATGAGGCCGGAAAATCAATTGCGCGGCTCCTTCACGCTAAAGGGTACCAATGGAGATCTTGATGTATACTTCACACTCTCACCCGAGACACCTGCGTTGATACAGGAGTATAGAATAAGAGAGATTGCCAGAAAATGAAAAATATAAAATACAAAATATAAAATGTAAAAGGTGAGCAGTCATTTAAGCAGCGATAAGCCTTACTGACTGCCCAACTTTTACATTTTACATTTCAGATTCCTGTTTCTTCTTCCGGCGGTTCAACCTGCACTACGACGCTCTTTCTTTCTCCAATCTGCTGCCTCCACATAGCATAGTACAAACCTTTTTTATTTACCAACGCTGTATGGTCTCCTTCTTCGACGATCTTACCTTTTTCCAACACATAAATTGTATCGGCATGCATGATCGTACTCAACCGGTGTGCGATCAGGATTGTGATTCGTTGTTTCTGAGCTGAAATCTCTTTCACGGTCTCGGTAATCTGCTCTTCCGTAAGTGAATCAAGCGCAGAGGTGGCCTCGTCGAAAATTAAAAGTCGTGGTTGACGTAACAATGCCCGCGCAATCGACAGACGTTGTTTTTCCCCACCTGATATTTTCCTTCCGCCTTCTCCCAGGAGACTGTCGAGATCGTTGCCCGAATTCTTGACGATATTCACGGCCGATGCCTTCTCCAACGCGGCCCATATCTCCTCATCCGTTGCACCTGGTTTGACGAATTGCATGTTTTCCCTGATAGTACCTGAGTACAGTTGAGTATCCTGCGTAACAAATCCGAGTTGTCTACGCATGCGATTGTAACGGATATCTTTTGATGAAATGTTATCGTACCTGATGTCACCGCTGACTGGGTTATACAATCCTACCAGCAGTTTCACCAATGTAGATTTGCCGGAGCCGGATGGACCTACAAACGCGATAGTGTCGCCGCGTTCAGCTTCGAATGAAATGTTCTCGAGGGCATTTGATTGTGCATTCCTATGACGAAAGGTGACATCGTCGAATTGAAGATGCTCGATCTCTCCCACGTCGATCGGGTCCTCGGGGCGATATTCCGGCTCCTTCTTCATCAGTTCATTGAACACTTGTAAGGACGCTTCTGTCTCGCGATAAGAGAGGATTATGCTCCCCAGGTCTTGTAACGGGCCGATGATGCCAGTAGATATGAATTGCATCGAGATCAATTCGCCGGGCGTTAGCACTCGTCGAAAGATCAGCCACAGTAGTATGAAGAGGATCGACTGTTTCAGCATGGTGAGTACCGTGCCTTGAAGGAAAGTCAGCGTGCGTACCTTTTTTACTTTACCCATCTCCAGATTATAGATCTCCTGGGTGTGTTGCCTCAACCTTCTGATCTCGGGGTAGGTAAGCCCGAGACTCTTCACCAGTTCGATGTTGCGCAACGATTCGGTGATTGTACCACTCATCTGTCGGTTCTGGCGAATCAACGATCTCTGTAATTTCTTAATACTGCGGCTAAGCAGGCTCGTCAAGCCCCCAAGCAATACTACACCAATGAGGAACACGGGAATGAGAGCCCAGTGTTTGGTGAATGCATACCAGATCAGGAACCCGATGCCGACAATAGATGAAAAAAGGATATTGATAAAAGACGAGATGAAGCGCTCCGTGTCGTTCCTTACTTTCTGAAGAATGGAAAGAATCTCGCCGCTGCTAGTGTCTTCGAATTCCTGGTAAGGCAGACGTAATGTCTGGCGGAGACCATCATTGAATACCTGCATGCCGAATTTCTGAACGACCATCCGCATCACATAATCTTTAAATGTCAGAGCGAGCCGTGCAGCGAGAGCAATGCCTACAGCAATGCTTAACCAAAATAACACGGCTCTCACAAGTTCTTTCTCCGTCTTATTGCCTGGGTTCAACGCATATTGGTCGATGATCTTTCCGAAAATGATGGGATCGTATAGCGAGAGGATCTGGCCCGTGCCTGCTAATAGCAGAGCAACCAGCAACCAGCCATGGTAGGGTTTAAGATAGGTCCATAGAATTTTCATTTGAGATGCGTTGTCTTTATTGCCGACGTAGATCAGAGGATCGTCTTACCCGGACCGTATATCGGTCTGCCCGCCTTCACTCCCCTATGTAACTGTTGGTCCACGGTCAATTCGCCATTTACCAATACAAAATGAAAGCCTTTAGAATAAGCATGCGGCCTGTCGAAAGTGGAAACGTCCTTGACTTCTTTCTCGTCGAAAATCACGATGTCTGCCGCATAGCCTTCTCTCAACAGCCCACGGTCTTTCAACTGGAATTTCTGCGCGGGCAGAGAAGTCATCCTCCTTATTGCTTCCTCCAATGAAAGAACTTTTTCCTCCCTCACATATTTAGCGAGAACGCGTGCGTTGGTCCCATACCCCCGTGGATGAGGCATGCCGGCATTGAGAACCCTGATGCTTGCATCACTTGCAAACATGTTGAAGGGATATTTCATGATGCGGCGGATATCGTCCTCGCTCATTCCATGGAAGACTGCACTTGCACCACCGTTCATCATAATATCGATGACCGTCAACGCCTCTTCCTTCGCCTTATGTTTTCTACCTTTCATCAAATTGATCTGTTCGATACTCTTTCCATTGTAGCTTGTGTCTGGCGCATAGTAAGCTACCACGGCATAGCTAAAATGCTTCAGCTTTCTTTTCTTCAATCTATTCATCATGGATTGTACCACATATTTGCTGACATCCGCCCTTTGAAGTCTCCCGCGAATGGAATCCTGGCCATCTGCGAGAATCTCGTCCGGGATCAGCGTACTGATGGAAGTGCTGCTGGCCGTATAAGGATATTGGTCGATCGTTACCTCAATGCCTTCTCTTCTCGCCGCCTCGATCATGGGAATTGTTTCCTTACTCCTTCCCCAGTTTTGTTGCCCACTGAGTTTGAAGTGCGAAATTTCTACGGGTATCTGTGCCTCTCTACCTATTGTGAGCGCCTCTTCGATCGCCTGGGTAACGCTGTCGCCCTCGTCGCGCATATGAGATGCGTAAACACCGCGGTACTTCGATGCTACCTTTGCGAGGGCTACGATCTCCGGAGTCTTTGTATAAGTTCCGGGAATATAGATGAGGCCCGTTGATAAACCCACAGCCCCGTCTTTCATCGCTTTGTCTACGATCTCTTCCATGCGACGCAGTTCTTCCGCTGTTGCGTCTCTGTTTGCCCTACCCATCACCGCCTTACGCACATCATTATGTCCCACCAGCGTAGCCACGTTGATGGACATGCGAATAGAATCTATCTGCGCCAGGTACTTCTTGATGTCTGTATTGGAGGATCCGCAATTCCCGGTGACCACGGTAGTAACACCATCATAAATGAAGTTGTCCGCGGTGGGAACCTTTGTTTCATCGTTTTCGATATGTGTATGTACGTCGATGAACCCCGGAGCTACAATAAGACCTGAGGCATCGATCGTTCGGGTGGCGGTGAAGTCGAGCCGGGGCCCCGTACGAATTATCTTACCATCCTTAATGGCGATGTCGCCATAGTACCAACTGTTTCCCGTTCCATCTATGATCTTTCCATTGCGGATCAGGATGTCGCAGCTTGGAGTTTGAGAGAATACTATGGTGGGAAAAAACAATAGAAAAAGAATCCATTTCATTCTGAAAAGATACAAAATAGGAATGTAGAATCTAAAATGTAGAATCTAAAATGTAAAAGGTGGACATATGTTAAGTCAGTAAAGACTATCATTCCCCAATGGCGAGAAAAACGATGATAATCCAACTCTTCACCTTTTACATTTATTATTTTAGATTTTACATTTTACATTCCCTAGTCTTCTTTCGATCCTTTCTCACCGACGAACCACTGCTCCTTATTGCGGAACAATACATTGAAAGTGGTGAGTGATCCATAGCACCGTGTAATGTATTGTTGCAGGGCTACTTTGTCTTCGTCATTCAATTTCTTATGACTATTGATGTTCTGTTCGAGTACGCGTAGGCGGTCGCGCAGCATCACGATCTTGTGAAAGAAATCGGCGATCGGAACCTCTTTGGGTTTGAGTGAACGATCTGCTGGTTGTATCAAGAGCATTCCGCCCGACCATTTGTCACCAATGGGCACGTGTTCCGTGATGCCTCCCCATAGCCGAAGGATCTTTAATAACGATCTCTCTACCTCGCTATGTGTTTCTATCTCGGCTGTTACATTTTCCGGGATGATCTCATCGAGTTTCTCATCTGTCTTATCGATCTCCTTGATACCATGATTGAGAAAGGAAATAAGGTAGGTGGCGAAACGGAGGCCGACAATTACTCCAGGTCCGTATTGCGTATGCTGTAGTCGGGTGCCAATCCCCAATGTGGTTTGTTCCATACTAAAAGTTTGAACTAAGGTATTTTAAAATGCGATTGTTCAAAGCTGCTCAATAAAAAAAGGGTAGCCGGCTAAAGCTACCCTTGGTATAGGAAGTAATTTCTTATTAATTATTCAACCAACATCTTCTGCGTGAAGTCGCCATCCGCTGTCTGCAGGCGAATGATATACACCTGGCGGCTCAAGCCGGATGCATCGATGTTAACCAGGTGGCTGCCAGCCTCACCTTGTTTGTCTACGAGCAATTTCACTACGCGGCCATTCATGTCTACCACGCTCAATCTTACTTTCTGCGCGGTAGGAAGATCGAACCGTACCGATGTCACTTTCCTAACCGGGTTAGGGAAGTTAGCATATAAGGAAACCTTTCCTTTACCGGAAACGGTAGCGGTAATAGTAGCTGAGTTCTTAGACTGGCCATCGAAATCGACTTGTTTCAGGCGATAGTAGTAAAGACCAGGAGCGAGATCCCTGTCGGTATAATTGTAGCTGCGGGTGCCAGTACTTTCGCCGGCACCGTTGACGAAGCTTACGGAGTACCAGTCGGTATTGTTATTACTGCGCTGAATTTCGAATCCTTTGTTGTTAGATTCAAAACTTGTATTCCAGCTGACGGTAACATTCTTCTCAGATGTAGCAGCACGAAGATCAGAGAGACCTACAGGTAAAGCAAACAGGGGAGTAAATACAATATCAATCCAGTAGTTAGTGCCATTGAAAGTCGACGTAGGGGGATTACCGGTGGTTCTAGGCGCTGCTGTATACTCATAAACTCCATTTCCGTTAGATACACCAGGATAGGAATCGCCGGCGCCGACGGCGATCATAGTGTTATTTGAAATTGACGAGCTAAAATAGCCGATTGTAGCATTGTATGTTCCCGTCGGGCTAAATACAGAAGCTAAATATACATCGTTTACATCGACAAAAACTGGGGACCCAAAGGTCAATTGCTGCCAGCCGTTTGCCGTTTCACCAGTAAAGTTTGCACTGGTCAATATGGTTCCGGTCGTCATATTCCATATGCGACCCACGTGCAAGCCGGTATTGTTATTCCCTTTGTAAAAACGAACGGCACTGATACTGCCCGCGCGTGTAAACCGAAGTTTTAGTCCAGTTTCGACCCCGCCCTGGGGTGGGTTATCATCGTTGTTCGCCTCAGACCCACCAGGTCCACCTGAGGGGAATTCAGTGACCGGATCAAAGAATGTGTAGGATTGGGCATTGATGGTGGTTCCAAGAACGAACATGGAACCCAGGATAAATAGCGCAAGTTTCTTGTGCACACACGAGAATGGGTAAAGATTTTTTTTCATAATACAGAGTTGTGGTAAAAGATCAGCTTGAAATTTTGTTTGGGTTGCGATGTCTTCAGAGGAGATTGGGAGCCCTTGTTCTACGTTAGCCTTGCAGTGATGAAAGTGGTAACTGAAACGAGGAAAGTAAAGGTATTCAGAATTATTGATGTTGTCAAGCCGTCAATATTAAAAAGGCACCAATTTTTTGAATAAGGGTTCACCTATATACGACTGATCGACATCATTTTAATTTCAAAAACTCGTAAGGCGTAAATTCAACAAAATCCGCCACTGAGACGATGACGGATCGTATGTTTCCGCTTTCCACCTTGAAGGGCCATACCTTTACTCCGAACAAAGGATCGTTAAAGCTCGCCAGGAAACGATTACCTCCCAACGGGGCGAGTTCAGCAAACCGCCCTGTATGGTGTTCGAACCTGGCTACCAGCTTTTCGTTGATGAAGTCGATCATCATTTTACCATAGACATTATGCTCATACTCTCCGGCATAGGCCTTTAAAGGAAGACCAGTTGCAGGCTTTGAAGCGATGGTATTCATCTTTAACTGCTGCTGTTTTTTCTCGCTTGCTTCACGGCCGACCTTATTACTCAACATTAATTGGCTGTAGTTCCTGTAAGGCAAGCCGAGATATGCGTCAAGGATTTCCTGCTTGAGCGCCTCGTAAAAATTATTGGCGTCAGTGTTGGTCAGGACTACGATGCCCAATTTTTCTTCCGGCACCAGAGTCACGCCTGTCACGAAGCCGTTCACTCCACCGGTGTGGGATACTATTTTCTTACCCGCATATTCCTCCAGTAGCCAGCCTAACCCGTACAAGGAAAAATGACCTGTGTTAAACATCGGTCCACCATTCCCCAGGATGGAATGCGGAAACCTGGTCTGTGCAATTGCACTTGCCGGTATCACTTGCTTACCATTGATCCTGCCATTATCAAGCTGTGCGATCAGCCACTTGCTGAGGTCCGCAGCACTGGAAGAAATGCTCCCCGCCGGCGACATATTATCTATATTACCATAGGCGATCTTCTTCAATTTCCCTTCTGCGACCGTATGCGCGGCGGCCTTATTGGCTGCGCTGGCAATGCCGCTCGATAGGGCGATGGTGTTGATCATTCCAAGGGGTCGGAATAATTTTTCTTCTAACAAAGCAGACCAGGTCTTTCCACTTGCCTGCTGGAGAACCTCCCCTGCCACCGCGAACGCGGCATTAGTATAGCCCCATCGACTCCGAAAACTGTACTTCGGTTTGAGTTTGCCAAACTTCTCCAACACCTGTTGAGCCGACAAGTCGGAATCAAAGAACATGAAGTCGCCCTGGAAGGTTTCGAAGCCAAGACGATGGCATAGTAGATCACGTATGTTTGTCTCACTGGCCACCCAAGGATCGTGCAACTTGAAAGAGGGTAGCCACTGTTGAACTTTATCGTTAAGCGAAAAACGTTTGCCACCTGGCATCTCTATGCCTTCGAGCATGGCGAGTGCCGTCGCAGTAAAAGCTTTCGTATTGCTGCCTATCATGAATAGCGTGTTCTCGTCGACTGCAGCGGAAGTGCCCGTTTCCTTTTCGCCATAACCTTTCAGCAGTACGGCTTTGCCATCCTTGATAATGCATATCGATATTCCCGGGATCTGCCATGCGGCGAGTGCGCGGGTAATGTAACTGTCCAGGCTATCTTTTACAAAAGCAGGGGTAGATGTTTGCGCATTACTGGAAAGAATAAGGAGGAAACTTAGCAAGGAAAAGAGTACCCTTTTCATAGTATGACCTTTTAAGGTTGAACGTTTCAAATTGAATGGGATGATCGCTAAACCACGTTACGCAATTCGCACCTTTGCGAGAGTTCTTCACGCTTCTGCAAAATCTCTTCGCGACTTTGCCAACCTTCGTGCCTCAACGAGAACTCTTTGCGCCTTTGCGAAACTTTGCGTCTTTGCGAGAAACCCTAGAAAAATAACCCTCTTTTTCGGACGAGCAAATTATTGTTCTTCCTCTTCTTCCTGTCGAAGCATTGGAAGTGGGGGCAGGCCGACCAGGTATCGGCGATAGGAGTCTTTGATGTATTGTTGAAAATCGTAGTCACTAGTATACAGCGTGAACTGGTAGGAGGGTCGGAATACAAGCATGAAACTATCGAGCTCCCTGTCGACAAGACCAGTGAGCCGCCTGACGAGCGCCTTGCTGAATCGATGATCGACAGCCTTTTCCTCTTCCTGCGCTAATAGCCGCTGCTGGAAGGCCAACATGCTTCTGTTTTTCCGAAACCTAAACATATTGATGATCTCGTTCAGGTCGAATCCTACACCCATATTGGTTACGCTGGGTGAAAGCCTGGGTTTCTGGAAATTGAAAACCTTTGCGTAATCCTGTCGATTTTGTGCGGAGTCCTGTCGATAGTTTCTCGGCCTCACCTTCACTTCCTTCAGCGTCGTCACGTTTACCTGTAAAGAAATATCGAATGCAAAAGGGTTCGCGATCTTCAACACGGGGAACTTCATGGTAGGCTTGTTGAGGTAACTGAACCAGATGGAGTCTCGTTCCATGACTTCGATCTCGTAGTGACCATCGGCGTCGGTGATGGCTCCTTTGCCCGAGGAGGACATCACGGTGACTAATTCAATTGGGTAATTGCGAGAGCTATCGTACACGGATCCTTTTATCTTAAACCATTGTGCCGTCGCAGGTTTAACCGCCAAAAGCAGGAGGACGAGGACGAATATCTTGAATAGTCGGGGTAACAAGGTGTGCGTAATGACGCAAGTAACAAAAGAAAATGCAAATGGGCTGTTAAGCTGCGGAATGGTGTTGATTGGGTTGATTGGGTTGATTGAGTTGATTATGCTGTGTGTCACCCTGATTATGTAAACAGCACCCAAATACCTTCTGAGGCACTTCGTAGTAGAAGGCGCTACTCAACCTATTCAACTCAATCAACCTAATCATCCCAATCAACTCGAAGCAGCTTGACCCACCAATTCTTCAATAACCTTCGGGAACCACATATACTCAAGCTCATGCACTCTCTTCGCAAGCGAAGCCGGTGTATCGTCGGGGTGAACTGGACAACGAGCCTGGTAGATGATATCCCCGTTGTCGTACTTCTCGTCAACGTAATGTATGGTGATGCCTGTCTCTTTGTCTCCGGCGGCGATTACCGCGGCGTGCACATTGTCACCATACATACCTTTTCCACCATACTTGGGAAGCAGCGCCGGGTGAATATTGATGATACGGCCACGGTATGCGGCTATAAGGCTATCGGGAATTTTCCATAAGAAGCCCGCGAGTACGATCAGGTCGACTTTCTTACCGAGCAACTCGGGAATATATGCGTCGCCCCGAAAGAACCGCTCTTTCTCAATTAATATTACTGGTATATTTTCCCTGGCGGCGATTGCCAGGACGCCCGCCCCGGGCTTGTTACATACGATGAGGGCAATCTCGGCTTTCGACGATCCTTTAAAGTGCTGAATGATTTTATCGGCATTTGTACCAGCGCCGCTAGCGACGATGGCAAAGCGTTCTAAGCCGCCGCCCGATTCCTTTTTCCCAATTCCTCTTTCCTCCTTTTGCTGTGCGTCGGCAGGCGCTGCCTGCCTTCGCTGGGCTTCGGCAGGCGCTGCCCGATTCCCTATACCCATTCGCCGTCCCATTTTTTTCAGGTAGCCGGTAAAGAATTTAAACTGCCCAAAGAAGACGCTCACCGCAAGCACGGCCATCGGCCAAATGATGGTGATAACGATAATGTACACGATGATCCAGAGCCAGCGTTGCTCGATACCAAGTACATTCATTACTCTTTTCCCTATAAACCCCGTAAGACTACCTCCAATAGCAAACGTGAAAAGGATGAGTGCCAGTTGTAGTCCGTTGACCTTCCATTTTTTTTGTAGACGCTCGAACATGCTTTAGGGGAGATAGGCTTTTACTTGTGAGTGGTCAGTGGTCAGTGGTGAGTAGTACCCTTGATCTAAACGTCGTTCAAGGAATTTGAATTGGCCTTATGCAATACATTTTCAAAGCACGGGAACCCATTCACCACTCACTATTCACCATTCACTAATTTTTGTGCGTGCAAAAGTCAGTAAAAAAAGATCAACCGCCTCTTACATTTTCACATTTGTCAAAACTGTTAACTGCATTTACTGAGTTATGACAAACAATTTTCAACCATAAAGGAAAACCTTTATAAATCTGCTGAAACGCAGGCCTGTAGCGGGTTAAAAAATTTTAACGACTGTTGTCATTTTGTTAAGTTCCTGACTTATTTTTGCAGCCAATTGAAGGTTTTATCCACATTTTTTCAGATCAATAGCGTCTATGATTTCCTGTAAACCAATAACTCAGAAGCTAACGCTGACTTTTATTTCTCTAATAATTTTCTCCGGTTCAAAAATATTCTCACAAGATGGTAAGGCACTATTCATCAGCAAATGCCAGCAATGCCATAACGTATTCAAGGAAATGACAGGTCCTGCGTTGGGTGGAATAGAGTCGAGGGGTCCGTGGGGAGATAGAAAGGAGTTATATGCCTGGATACACAATCCACAGGGTTACATGGAAAAGGATCCATACACCCAGGCATTGAAGGCGCAGTATAATGGCCAGGTGATGCAAGCTTTCCCGTCGCTGAAAAATGAAGAGATTGACGCGATTGTAAAATACATTAACGACACTTACGCAGCCGGAGAGAATGCGGGCAAATCCGGCCCAGGTGGTGATAAACAAGCTGAGAAGGCTTCCTCCGATCAAAACGCCGTCATCTTCGGTGTAATCTCCATCATACTCGCGGTCATTGCCTTGATCCTGATGCAGGTCAACAGCAACCTGAAGAAGATGTCGGATGATGCAGAAGGAATTCAGCGTCCAGAACCGGTTCCATTCTATCGCAACAAAGTTTATATCGCCATGTTCGCATTGATCTTCTTCGTGATCGGTGGGTTCTACTTAACGAAAGGCGCCATCGGACTACAACGCCAGACAAACTATCAACCTGAGCAGCCCATATTCTATTCGCATAAGGTACACGCCGGCATCAACCAGATCAGTTGCCTCTATTGTCATGGCAATGCATGGGAGAGCAAGCACGCCGCTATTCCATCAGTAAATGTGTGTATGAACTGTCACAAGACAATAACTGAATACACGGGCACCGATAAGTTGATCAATGGTGATGGTGAAGAGGTAGATGGAACGGCTGAGATCCGCAAACTATATGACTATGCCGGCTTCGATCCCAAAAACGCGAATGCCTGGGATGCTTCTAAAGCGAAGCCCGTGGAGTGGGTGAAGATTCACAGTCTGCCTGACCACGTTTACTTTAACCATAGCCAGCACGTAAGAGCCGGCAACGTTCAATGCCAGACCTGTCATGGTGAAATACAGGAAATGGATGAAGTAAAACAATTCTCCGAATTGAGTATGGGATGGTGTATTAACTGTCACCGCGAGACAAAAGTCGATTTCAACTACAAGGACGATAAAGGGAATAAGTTCTATAGCATTTATGAGAAGTTCCATAACGACATTAAGTCTGGTAAGATGGACAGCGTCACTGTAAAAGATATTGGAGGAATAGAGTGTCAGAAATGTCACTATTAAAACTCTCTCTCCTTGGTGGAGCCTAAACCATTTGTGCGGGTGCGTTTTTGATAATTATAAGTAAGAAGAATAAATTATTTTTTAACCATCTCTGAATTTCAGGAGTTGATTGCGAACAGGAAAAGCCGGAGCATCTTTCAGAGTTTAATAAGCCCTTCCAGGGGTTTGGGGTAAATAATATGAGCCAAAAAAAGTACTGGCAAAGTTTCGGAGAAGTCAATGACCCGGAAAATTTTCAAAAGAAATCCCAGGATGAGTTCCGTGAGGAACTTCCTTTTGAAGATATCGATGGCAAAGGGTTGCTTGATGCAAAGGCACCACGCCGGGATTTCTTGAAATATCTCGGCTTCAGCACTGCCGCTGCCGCAATGGCCGCCAGTTGTAAGACACCTGTGCGGAAGGCGATCCCCTTCGCCAACAAGCCAGAGAATATCATTCCGGGAGAAGCAAAATATTATGCCACTACCTATGTTCAGGATGGTGATGTAGTGCCTGTACTTGCTAAGGTCAGGGATGGCCGTCCAATCAAACTTGAAGGCAACAACCTTTCATTATATACTAACGGTGGTACCACAGCAAGGGCGCAAGCCTCTGTGCTCGATCTATATGATACGAACCGTAATCGCTTTCCTTCACGTAAGGTTGGAAACAAGATCGAGGAGAGCACATACGAATTTCTTGATAAGACTATTAGTGCAGCGATTGCGGCACAGACCGGAAAACAAATAGTTTTTCTCAGCAGCACCATCGTATCACCTTCTACTCGCGATATCATTGCTAAGTTTCCTAATCTAAGACATGTTCAATACGACGCAGTGTCTTACAGCGGTATGTTGCTGGCTAACGAAGCCAGTGGTTTTGGTAGGAAACTTCCCTCTTATAATTTCGAAGCCGCAAAAGTAATCGTAAGCCTCGGCGCCGACTTCCTCGGTACCTGGCTCAGCCCGCTCGAGTACGCCAATGGGTATACAAAAGGTCGCAAGATCAATGAGAAGAACCCCGAGATGAGCAAGCACTATCAGTTCGAGTGCCATCTTAGCAACACCGGAGCAAACGCGGATGAAAGATTCACTCACCGTCCTTCAGAGGCTGGAGCAGTCGCGCTTGCATTGCTCGGCGCCCTCGACGGTACGGTCACCGCTCCCGCTCTTGCGGATGCGAAGCTCAAGGCAGGCATCGCGAAAGCTGCAGCCGACCTTAAGGCAAACAGCGGCCGAGCACTTGTTGTGAGTGGAAGCAACGACATAAACGTTCAAACTGTAGTCAACGCGATCAATAACGCCATCGGCGCAAACGGAACAACAATCGATTGGACCCGACCCGTAAATTATCGCCAGGGCATCGATAAGGATGTACATGACCTCGTTTCACAGATGGAGTCAGGAGCAATAGGTGCCTTACTGATCTACGGAGCCAACCCGGCATATGATTATCATGATGCGGAGAAGTTCAAGCGAGCGCTCACGCGTGTTCCGGTAACTGTTTCCTTCACTGAAAGATGGGATGAGACTACAGAACTGTGTGGCTACAACCTTCCCACTCATCATTACCTCGAAAGTTGGGGAGATGCCGAACCAAAGACGGGCATCACCAGTTTCATACAGCCGACTATTTATCCTTTGTTCAAGACCCGTCCTTACCAGACTTCATTGCTGAAGTGGTCAGGAACAGGTACGGACTACGAAGCATCATTCAAAGCTTTCTGGTCAACTAAACTTGGTTCAGAAGATGCATTTAATAAGGCGCTCCAGGATGGTATCATCATGGAATCTGTCGGAACGGGCGGATCTTATACATCCGGAGCAGTAACAACAGCCGCTACCGCGATTGGTACTCAGAAGAAAGTTGGAAAGCACGAGGTGGTATTTTACGAGACTGTAGCAATCGGCGGCGGCGCCGGTGCCACCAATCCATGGTTGCAGGAATTGCCGGATGCTATAACAAAAGCGACATGGGACAACTATGCGATGATCTCCATGGCAAAAGCTGACGAGCTTGGAGTGAATTATAAGAAGATGGAATACGAATACTATCCGCAGAAGCCGGTATTCGAATTCGCCATCGGCAATAAGAAAGTCGAATTACCTGTATTAGTCATACCGGGCATGAACAAGGATACCATCGCAATAGCGGTGGGTTATGGACGCGGAGAGAAGTTAGGCAAGACCGCAGCGGGCGTAGGTCAGAATGTTTTCCCATTCACTACGTTTAACGGAAACACTGTAGATTACTATGCTACGGATGTTACCATTACCGACATGCATCGGAAGCATAAGATTGCGCAGACACAAATACATAATTCTTATGAGGGTCGTGTGGAAGTCGTTCGCGAAACCACACTCGCCACATTCAAGAAGAATCCTAACCTGATCCTTGACTATCGTAATAAGCTTGTAGAGAACTATGCGAAGTCAACGGGCGATTTCAGGAAGGAAGCCACATTGTATCCTGACCACGTTCAGCCAGGTATCAAATGGGGGATGTCAGTGGACATGAATGCATGCTATGGTTGCGGTGCCTGCGTTGTGGCCTGTCATGCCGAGAACAACGTTCCTGTAGTTGGCAAGAGTGAAGTATTGCGTTATCATGATATGCATTGGCTTCGCATCGACCGGTATTTCGTATCGGATGAGCATAACGCCGACGATCTGAAAGGTGTAGTGTTTCAACCGATGATGTGCCAGCACTGTGATAATGCACCTTGCGAGAATGTTTGTCCCGTTGCCGCAACCAATCACAGTAGCGAAGGAATAAACCAAATGGCATATAATCGCTGTATCGGTACAAGGTATTGCGCGAATAACTGTCCTTTCAAAGTACGTCGTTTCAACTGGTCTGATTATACAGGAGCTGACAGCTTCCCGGACAACCAGGATCAACAACTGGTTGGTAAACTCGATCCTGTCGTTTTCCAGATGAATGATGAGCTGACGAGGATGGTGCTTAACCCGGATGTGACCGTACGTTCACGTGGTGTGATGGAGAAATGTACCTTCTGTGTCCAGCGAACACAGGCGGCTAAACTTGATGCGAAAAAAGAGAATAGGATATTGGCAGATGGCGACGCGAAGACAGCCTGCCAGCAGGCTTGCGCCGGAGATGCGATTGTGTTTGGAAATGCGCATGACCAGAATAGCCAACTTAGCCAGATACGTGCAAACAACCCGCAGCGTAGTTTCTATGTGCTGGAGCAATTGCACGTTCTTCCAAATGTGACATACCTGGCGAAAGTTCGTAACACCGACGAGATCATCGAAGACAAGCATCATGCTACGAAAAAGGAAGAGCACGAAGCTGCTACCGGAGAGCCGGAGAAACATTAGACGTTTAACGTAGCAAGAGAATATTAAACGAAGAATAATAGCTAAAAGCTAAACGAATATGGGATTACTCAGATACGAATCACAGGTACGTCCACCGTTGGTTGATGGCAACAAAGACTATCACCAGGTGACAGAAGATATTTGTCGCCCGGTCGAAGCCAAGCCTTCCAAACTATGGTGGATCGGATTTCTTATTTCCGCAGCACTCCTGGCATTTGGTATTTTGTCTGTGACGATGGAGGTGATTTATGGTACAGGCCAATGGAATCTGAATAAGACAATTGGTTGGGGATGGGATATTACCAACTTCGTATGGTGGGTCGGTATTGGTCACGCCGGAACGTTGATCTCCGCGATCCTGTTGTTGTTTCGCCAGGGATGGAGAACGGGAGTAAACAGGGCAGCGGAAGCGATGACAATCTTTGCAGTAATGTGTGCGGGGCAGTTCCCGATCTGGCACATGGGTCGTGTCTGGGATGCATTTTTCGTATTGCCTTATGGTAACACCCGCGGTCCTTTATGGGTAAACTTCAACTCTCCACTCTTGTGGGACGTATTTGCGATATCAACTTATTTCACTGTTTCATTATTATTCTGGTATAGTGGTCTACTTCCTGATCTTGCCACCTTACGGGACAGGGCAAAACTCAAATGGCGCAAAATGTTTTACGGTCTCGCGGCATTTGGCTGGACGGGAAGCACGAAACACTGGCAGCGCCACGAAGCTTTGTCTCTAGTGTTGGCCGGCCTTAGTACACCGCTCGTATTGTCAGTGCACACCATTGTATCCTTCGACTTCGCAACCTCTGTAGTTCCGGGCTGGCACACAACCATCTTCCCGCCCTACTTCGTTGCTGGTGCGATCTTCTCCGGTTTTGCAATGGTGCAGACGCTGTTGCTCGTAACCAGGAAAGTGCTCGACCTTGAAGAATATATTACACTTGAACACATCGAAGTGATGAATAAGGTTATTGTACTTACGGGATCGATCGTGGGTATCGCTTATCTCACCGAGTTGTTCATGGCCTGGTATTCACACGTGCCGTACGAGGAATTCGCATTCTTCGAGAACAGGCTTAACCTCAACAGCCCTTACGGCTGGAGCTATTGGATCATGATGGGTTGTAACGTATTGTCTCCACAGATCTTCTGGTTCAGGAAAATGAGAAGAAATCTCGTACTCACGTTCTTTATGAGTATCCTCATCAATATAGGAATGTGGTTCGAACGCTTCGTGATCATCGTTACCTCTGTCTACCGGGATTACCTTCCGAGTTCATGGAGTACTTATTATACGCCTACGATATGGGAAGTTGGATTTTACCTGGGTACGTTCGGGTTGTTCTTCACCTGTTACTTCCTGTTCTCGAAATTCTTCCCGGTTATTGCGTTAGCGGAGATCAAGCACATTTTGAAGAAGAATGGCGAGAGTTATAAGGCGAGGATGAATGAAGTGGAGAGAGAGCCCGTGGTCGAGTTCGTGGAGAAGCATGCACATGATCATGGGGCGTAAAATAGATCGTCATTGCGAGCGAGGCGAAGCAACTAGATGCTGGATGCTAGATCGTCCTTGGGGGCGAAGCGAAGCAACCAGATCGTCCTTGCGATCGAAGCGAAGCAACTGGAT
>JACMKU010000059.1 GCA_014379965.1 Chitinophagaceae bacterium | reverse complement strand
CCGCAAAGGGTTTTTGCAAGAGGTGAAGTCTCGCAACGTCGCACAGGATACACTATATACAAGGTAGAATTGAAGGAACCTCTTAGCGTCTTTGCGGAACTTTGCGCCTTTGCGTGAAACCTTACACCGGGCATTTTTCATGATAATTAACCAACTCAATCGGCGTCTTCTCAATCTCATACCCAGCATACGTGACCGCTATTTCATCCAGCACTGCATTTATCTCTTCTTCCGTTTTCAACGTCACCAGCCTATTGCGAAACTCTTTAATATTTGGAAGCCCTTTTAGATAGTTGGCATAATGACGGCGCATCTCGTTGATGCCTACCACTGGATTCTTCCATTCAACGGATCGTTTTAGATGCTTTCTACATACCGCAACGCGATCCTCGATAGTAGGAGGAGGCAGATGCTCTCCCGTTTTTACGAAATGTTTGATCTCGTTAAATATCCAGGGATAGCCGATAGCGGCCCTGCCGATCATGATTCCGTCTACACCATACCTGTTCTTATATGCAACCGCCTTTTCAGGTGAATCGATGTCACCGTTCCCGAAAATGGGAATCTTAATGCGTGGATTGTTCTTGATCTTTCCAATAAGCGTCCAGTCTGCCTCGCCTTTATACATCTGCGATCTTGTTCTTCCGTGTATTGCGAGTGCCTTGATTCCCACATCCTGGAGTCTTTCAGCAACATCCTCGATATTCTTAGTATGGTCATCCCAGCCGAGTCTTGTTTTAACAGTGACAGGCAGCCTGGTTGCGCGTACGACCGAGTCGGTCAGTCTAACCATCAGGTCGAGATCTTTGAGTACACCGGCGCCGGCTCCTTTCAACGCTACCTTCTTAACAGGGCAACCGAAATTGATATCTAGCAGGTCGGGGTTAGTGACGTCTACGATCTTAGCCGCCAAGGCCAGACTTTCTTCGTCGCCTCCAAAAATCTGGATTCCGACAGGACGCTCATAATCGAAAATGTCCAACTTCTTGCGACTCTTGATTGCATCTCGGATAAGACCCTCAGAAGAAATAAATTCTGTATACATCAGATCCGCGCCATTGTCCTTGCACACGGCCCTAAATGGAGGGTCGCTCACGTCTTCCATCGGCGCGAGTAGAAGTGGGAAGTCTGGAAGTTCTATATTCTCTATCTTGACCATGGTTATCAATTCGGGTAACAGATCCCGCGGCTCGCTGAAATACAGCTAAATAAATATTCTGCGGCTGTCGATCATTCTCGGACGGGTCAGCTATTTTTGCCTGCCCGACTCCCCGTGGGGAACCTGCAAATTTATGGTTTAATCGCTAAATCTATGTACGATACCCACTCGAAAGGAATTTCATATACTGCGGGCTTTTTCATGCTAATTGCATTCGCGATCGGGGGCATCATCATCGCCGGACTAATAAGCATTCAACTATGGACGGCGATGACTGGAAGAACATACGAACAATTTGCCTCGGGCATGACGGACCCCGCATTCTCAAACGTCTATAAGATCATCCAGGTAATTAACATGCTAGGATTTCTGGTGCCGGCATTGATTGTGGCTCACATGGTCCACCGCAAGCCACTCGCCTTATTAGGATTCTCGCCACGCATTACCGGTAAGCAGATTGCTCTCGCGTGTATGATCATGGTCTCCGCCATGTTTATCGCGGCAGCCTTTAGTCATATCAGTCACCTCCTTCCCATTCCGGCAGACTGGAAGGCAAGATTCGATAAACTTGAATCCAGTTATAGTCAACAGGCGCAGGCCATCCTCGGGTTAAAGAACTTTGGCGATTATGTCCTCGCGCTAATAGTCATGGGCTTCCTGCCTGCGATTTGTGAAGAGACGCTTTTCCGCGGAGGACTCCAGAATTTCCTGACCAGGTCAATCAATAAACCCTGGATCGCAATCGTGGTTGTCAGCCTGATCTTTAGCCTCGCCCACATGTCATTCTATGGATTCCTTTCACGATTTTTTTTGGGCGTCGTGTTAGGGATCATTTATCATTATTCAGGAAAACTATGGTTATGCATCATTGGACATTTCCTGAATAATGCAATGGCTATTACGTTATTCTATTACGCTATCCAGAAAGGCAAGGCCGTCGATGTGCAGCAGGAGACGGGAGCATCGTTATGGAGTCTTACGCTTTTACCCGTGCTGGTAATGCTGTTCCTGTTTTTCAAAAGGGAATCGAAGCCCGCTAAACTGGAATACTGATAAACTTACGACCATGGCATTCAACCTTCAAACTTTCAAGACAAGAGCATTAACCGCGGTGATCTTTGCTGCGGTGATGCTGGCTGGTTTGTTTTGGAATCATTGGAGTTTTTTCATTCTGTTCTCCGTAATACATTTTGGATGCTGGTGGGAATACCTCCGGCTGATCGAAAAGATCAAGCGGATAAACTTTCATCCATATACGCGGCTCGGTTTCATGCTTATCGGGTACAGCCTGATGCTTTGGTTTTGCAGCCCGGAGTACCGGATCGGCGAGTATGCTATCAAGGATAATTTTCTATTGCCCGTTTCTGCTGTTGGCTTCGTGTTGCTAATCATTGGGATTTTTCAGAGAAACCCGGTGACGCTGAAAACATTCGGGCTGGCGGCAATTGGCGTACTCTATATTTCTCTGAGCTGTGGATTGATGATCGATCTGTATGGTCAACCCGATATTCATGTGCATGACACTATGTATGTGCTAGCAGAATATTTTCTCCCGGTTGTGATAATTGTAGCGATCTGGATTAATGATACGATGGCTTATATAGTAGGTTCTCTAATTGGCAAGACACCGCTCTCCAGTATTTCCCCTAAGAAGACCTGGGAAGGAACGATCGGCGGTATCCTCCTGAGCATTGGGGTGGTTGGATTAATCAGCTACTATGCACTGGACCTGGGCAAACTTACCGTTCATCTCGTTGTGATTGCAGTAATTGCATCAATCACAGGAACGTTTGGCGATCTGCTGGAGTCAAAACTAAAAAGGATGGCTGGGGTAAAGGACAGCGGCAGAATGATGCCCGGTCATGGAGGCTTCCTCGACCGGTTCGACTCCCTGCTCATTGCCATCCCGGCAGTATGGGTGTACGTTTACTTTTTTATGGAGAGAAGCAGCGCCTGATTTGAATTGCGAGTCTTAATGATGTGAGAAAATTGTTGCTTCTAGCCATACTAATCTGCTGTCTCTCTTCGGCGAACGCCCAGGAAAGGTGGGGTTTCTCATTTACCCCGGCGGTTGTTCAATCACCAAGACTTCATTATGGTTTGCAGGTTGGAGCAGAATACCGGTTTAGTGACAGATTATCTTTCCTGACGGAAATCACCAAGAGCGTCGGTAATCATAGTGATTCTTCAACCCGCAATAGCAGTTACTTCCGGATTAAGCCAGAGGTTCGATACGAGCTTCCTGAAACAAGACGTGGTCACCGGAGATATATAGGATTGCAGCTTTCATATACCCATCGCAAGTGGAAAGATATCAACGGCGGTTGTTACTTTGGAGACACTGTCAAGGATAGTTCCATCAATTTTCAAACGGCAAGTATCTCCAGCCCTATTCTCACGGCCTCCATCCAGTATGGTAAACTCATGCCCATAACTGATAATCTTTTTATTGATGTATTCATGGGCTTTGGCGTACGTACAGTCTTTACCAGGTATTCAGACCTGGTTAATATCAGCAAGACTCAATACAATAGGGCGGTATGCAAAATTGTGCCAGTATCAGACCCCGCATTTTGGACTGATGGCACTGCAACCAGATTCCACACTAATTTTGGCGTCCGGCTCCTTTATCGGCTCTGACACTCACACTTTTACATTTTTTATTTCCTGCCTTTCATTGCCTAATTTTGTCGATCAATTATTCTAAATGACCATTCATAAGGAAGGCTATACTACCATCGCTTGGACCGCTATCTTTTTCGGCGTTATCAATCTCCTTTCATTCTACTTTTTAAGTTTTGAAATTCCATTGATCAGCTGGATCATATTCGCAGTGACCTTAGGATTGTTCCTATTCATCATTTCCTTTTTTAGAATACCAAAACGCGCATTGACCGTCCAGGAAAATGCAATTATCGCTCCTGCAGACGGCAAGGTTGTGGTCATCGAAGAGGTACAAGCAGATGAATACTTCACAGATCGCCGCATCCAGGTCTCTATCTTCATGAGTCCAGCTAACGTGCATGTGAACAGGAACCCTATCACTGGCGAGGTTGCATATAGCCAGTATCACAAAGGAAAATATCTCGTAGCCTGGAACCCCAAGTCTTCTACGGAAAACGAACGTCACACTGTTGTGTACAATATGAATGGCCGGGAGCTGCTTGTAAAGCAGATCGCCGGTGCGGTAGCTAAACGCATTATTAACTATCTCAAGCCTGGTCAGAAGGTCCAGCAAGCGGAAGAGATGGGTTTTATAAAATTCGGTTCAAGGGTTGACATGTTATTGCCTCTGGATGCCAAAGTGCTGGTGAAGATTGGAGACATGCCGAAGGGTGGAGTGACTGTGGTGGCTACTTGGTGAGTGGTCAGTATTCAGCCCTCGCTCTCGCTCTGTTCCTGTTTCTGTTCCACTTTCTTTTTCTAATTAGAAACTGGAGCAGAAACAGGAACAGAAACAGAAACAGGAACAGAGCGAGGACTCACCACTCACCATTGACAACTCACCCTTAAAAAATACCCTCCAACTCTTTTAATGAAAACACCGTATAAGTAGGAAAAAGTTCTCCCGAAAACGGTTTTCGATCCTTAGTTACATGATTGACATACACCTGGTCCATTCCGGCGTTATACGCCCCCAGAATGTCTACATCAATAGTGTCCCCGATCATAATGCTTTCTTTAACCCGGGCCCCACTCTTATTCAATGCGTAATAAAATATTTCCTTCTCTGGCTTAAGACTGTTCGATCCCTCTGAAGTAATAATCTCCTGGAAAAATGCATCCAGGCCCGAGTATTTAAGCTTGCTGTGCTGCGTCTTCTCAAATCCATTCGTGATCAGGTGCAGTTGGTAACCTTTATCGATCAGGTGTTGAAGTATCTCCTTGGTATGCGGAAATAATATAGTACGGGTAGGCAATTTATCAAGGAACACAGAACTCAGGTTTTTTGATAACGCCTCATCATATATCCTGAAGTCAAGCAACGCGAGAGTCATGCGTTTAACGCGCAACTCTTCCTGCCTGATGAATCCCTTTCGATAACGATCCCATAGCTTTTCGTTGTGTATGAGATAATTCTTGTAGAATAATTCAAAGTCGTGAACTCCTTTCTCTCCGAGCTTCATCGTGTCGTGCAACTCCAGCAGTGTAGCCCTGGCGTTGGCTTCAAAATCCCACAGTGTATGATCAAGGTCGAAAAAGAGATGACGGTATTTGGTCGCCGCACCGTAGACCTTCCTTGGATTCTCCTCGTTGTTTTTTATTGGGTCTGCTTTCTCAATCATGATTAAGTTTGCAAATTACAGAACAAACCTTCACGTATGGAAACAAATAAAGAGCGAAAGGTGGATGGTAGCATGAGCGTGGTGATAACCGGCGCCTCCAGGGGTCTTGGTAAAGCAATCGCCATTGCCTTTGCCCAGGAGGGATACAATCTATACCTGAGTTCGGCCACCTCCTCAACATTAAATAAAACGGTGGAGGAGTTGAAGAAGCAGTTTCCAGCCATTAACATACAACAGAATCATTTCGACCTCAGCAAAAAAGAGGCAGCGCAGTCGTTGGGGGATTGGATCCTGAGATTCGGAGGGCGCATCGATATTTTAGTCAACAACGCGGGAAGCTTCGAGCCGGGAGGTGTACACAACGAGGCCGATGGTGTGTTGGAAAATCAAATCGCCGTAAATCTGTACAGTGCGTATCACCTTACTCGTCGGCTCCTCGCGTCGATGATGAAACAGGAACCGCTTGAAGGAACCCGTGGACATATCTTCAACATGTGTTCAATAGCCTCCCTGCATGCGTACAATAATGGCGGAGCCTACAGCATCAGCAAATTTGCATTATATGGATTTAGCAAAAACCTTCGTGAAGAAATGAAGCCGCATGGAATAAAGGTAACCGCTGTGATGCCCGGCGCGGTGCTGACAGACTCCTGGGGAAATTTCGACAATTCATCCCGCCGAATAATGGAGGCAAGCGATATTGCGAAGATAATCGTTGCGACATCCCAACTATCACCCCAGGCCTGCGTGGAAGATATCATAATACGACCCCAGCAGGGTGATCTCTGACCGTCTACAGCCAATTTCATCCAATTACCAATTTAAATCGGCCGAAAGGCTACGCTGGTTTATTTTTAACCTGTCTATGTACAGGTTAACGGCAATAATAGCAATCGTACTATCGGCCCTGGTCGCCAGTGGACAGGTTGTGTTCAAGACTATCGTTCCACAACAGCCGGTTGCCGTAGGAGAATCATTCCCGGTTCAATACGTATTGGAAGACATTGACAAGAATGATGGTTTTACTGCACCCTCCTTTCCAGGGTTTCGCCTGGTCAGTGGTCCATACTTCTATGATGGCAAAGTGTATAGCCTCGACGGGCTTAAGCCTCTTAAGAATATTCTCTTCACTCTGGTAGCCATAAAACCTGGAAAGTTCACTATCCCTGGCGCTACCGCGAGGGTAAATGGCCGGATCATCAAGAGTGACGATGTACAGATCGAAGTTGTCTCTCGCACAGAAGCATTCGAGAAGATGCAGAAGACAGACAACGGATCGGAATATTTTCTCAGGCCGGAAGAAGATCCATATGTGAAGATGCGGGAGAACCTTTTCATGAAGGTGCTTGTGAATAAGCGGAGTTGTTATGTTGGAGAACCCGTCGTTGCCACTTTCAAGTTGTACTCCAGGCTTCAATCGAAATCGGACATCGTAAAGAATCCCGGGTTTTATGGCTTCTCTGTACAGGATATCATCAGCCTGGCAGACCGCGTAGCCGGAACGGAAACGATGAATGGAAAATTATTCGACGTACACACAGTACGGACTGTACAGCTTTATCCATTACAGGCGGGCACCTTCGTCATTGACCCTATGGAACTCGAAAACAGGGTTGAATTTTCCAGGAGTGTAGTAAATAAAAGACCCGAACAGGAAATCAAGGAGGGCGTAAGGCAGGAGCGAGAACCATCCACTTCTGAAAATGGGGATATGGTTACATATGAAAACACGCTTAGTACAGAAAAAATCGCTATCAATGTAAAACCACATCCCACGAAGAACAAACCGGTAGACTTTACTGGCGCTACCGGAAACTTCCTCATCCGTGCAGCATTGGAGAAAGATGATTTGCTTGAAAATGAAGAGGGGGATCTCGTTGTGACATTGGAGGGAAAAGGAAATTTCCCGCAGTTGTCTGCTCCTGTTATCAACTGGCCTGCCGAGATAGAAGGCTTCGATGCGATCATCAGGGACACGATAAACAAAGCATATGTTCCACTAAGCGGTTCACGAAGTTTCCGCTTTCCGTTTGTCGCGAATAAGGCTGGATCGTACCAGATCAGGGATATAGCTTTCACATTCTTCGATCCCGATAGCAACAGATACAAGACTATTATCGCTCCAGCCGTTGACATTAAAATAGATCCCAGGCCCTCAGGATACGTGCAGGAACAGGAAGAAGAGATACAGGCGAAGGAGCAAACTGCTGCTGTATGGTGGAGACTGGTGGCAGTCGTCTTCTTCGGCCTTACCATTCTCGCTGCTACAATAGTATGGATCCGCAGGAGAAGGCGCAGGGCGGCGATACCCTTGATGAAAGCGGAAACTGCTTTTCCAGGTATCGACGAACTATTAAATCCCGCACAAAAGGCCCTGGCAGGGAATGATCGATCTTTTTATTCACTCCTTCAAAAAGGGATCTGGGATCATCTTAAAAACACACTCAGTCTCTCTGGCAGCAAGATGAATAAAGTCGACTTACGGCTTGCGCTTGCAGCAAAATATGGAGTTGGAAAGAATGATGACCTCCTCGAAGTCTTATCGGAATGCGAATCCGCGATCTTTACCTCCGCAGAAAGGACTGACGATAGGCAGGCGCTGCTCGAGCGGGGGAAAGCTGCTTTAGGAAGGATAGTGTGAAGCTCGCTCGAGGCGAGTGGCTAGTGGCGAGTGGCAAGTGGGGACGAAGAGTTTTCAAGAATGATTAGTCAATATTGGTTCGTACCGCTGACATAAATTGTAAAGTGTTTAATCGTAAGTCTTAGGGAGTGACCAAACTTAGGTTCCCCACTAGCCACTTCCCACTAGCCACTCGCCAATCCCTCTAAAACTATTCCGAATATTTGTACCCGACTCCCCTCACCGAATGAAAGTAACGCGGGTTACGGCTGTCTTCTTCGAAGTATTTCCTGAAATTCAGAATGAAATTGTCGATGGTGCGCGTAGTAGGATAAACATTATAGCCCCATACGGCCTGCAATATTTTTTCCCTCGGTACTACCTCGTTCTTATTTTCTATGAGAAGTTTCAGCAGCATGGTTTCCTTCTTACTTAACTGGATCTTCTGCCCGCCCTTGCTGGTTGCCTCCTGTGCCTTGAAGTCGATAATATTTTCACCAAATGTGTAGCTATTGCCCACGGAAGATTTATCCTGGAGCTTCTTGTTCTTATCTATGAGCTTGTGAACTCTCAACAGGAGTTCTTCAAGATTAAACGGCTTGGTCAGGTAGTCATCGGCGCCTTTCTTCAGCCCGAGAACCCGGTCCGCACTTGTATTGCGTGCGCTTAATATCAGGATAGGAACTTCATTATTGCTAATGCGGACGGTCTCGGCCACACTGATGCCATCCATTTCGGGAAGCATCACGTCGAGTATGATCAGATCGAAATATTCTCCATGGACTGCGTGAAGCGCAGCAGCGCCATCGAAAGCCGACGTCACGTCGTAGCCTTCAAGTTCCAGGTTTAACTTTAATGCTTCGTGAAGGTTTTCCTCATCTTCCACCAGGAGAATTGATGTTCTTTTCTCACTCATAACTTAAAAGTGACGGCGAAATTACTGCCACGGGGTATATTGTTTGTCACCAAAATGTCCGCATTGTGATCGCGCGCTATCTTCCTGCAAAGATACAATCCTAGTCCCGTCCCTTGTGTCTTCCGTGTAGCTTCATGGCCGATGCGGTAAAATTTCCTGAAGACCATCTTCTTCTCCTCATCCGGTATCCCCGGACCTTCATCGATAATCTGTAGGATCACCGCGGCTGGTTCTTTTCTCAGTACTGCTAAGACAGGAGTCTCTTTGGGTGAATACTTGACGGCATTCTCCAACAGGTTATTGATCATCATTTGCAAGAGGAGAGGGTCTCCCTTTATATCTACGCCCTGCTCGGCGCTGGAACTAAACTCGCGATGTGGAAACCGTGCACGGAAATCCTGGATACAATCTTTCAACAGGTCAGACAGGTCTAGTTCCTCTTTTGTAAATTGATAACCGCCTCCTTCGAGCTGTGACGCGATTAGGATGTTATTCGTCAGGAAATTTAGCCTCGAAGTCTCCTTTAACATTACACCTATCAACTTCTTCTGCCGGTCTACATCGAGGGAATATTTCTGAAGGGTTTCGATGTTAAGTTTGATCACCGAAATGGGTGTCTTCAGTTCATGGGTAACAGCCATCATGAAATTCTGCTGTTGTTGCTGAATGACAAATTGGCGACGTACCGAACGATATACAAGTGCGGCACCTACGAGGATTAGCAAGAGAAATATTCCCCCTTCTCCTAGATACTTCGTGCTGTTCCTCTTATACTCCGAATTAATTTTCTCTAGTTCAATGGCGTATGCTGCCGGTGATTTGACGCTGTCTGTAGTGTATTGCAGCTCGTTTATCTTAAACTTCCTCATTACATCATTCTGCTTCTCGAGCGAGATAAACCACCAGACCAGTGCGGCGACTATATAGATGAGCAACGCCCAGTACAGGATTGTGGCGCGACGCAACTTCTTCTTTCGCACATCGGTTATGGACATGTTATGGTTTCTTTTCAATGCGTATACCTACGTTCAACACATGGGGCAGAGGGTTATCCCTCATGATCTGCTCAACTGTAAAGGTATAGTCTCCTGCTTTGAGCGATTCTGGCCTGCCCAGGACGATGCGATGCTCGTATATGTCGTCCATGCCCGTTCCTTTCCATCCCTCCTCGTTGTTTGCCAACTCAAGGTTTTGTTGAAATTTCATGGCCGTATCCTGGCCGGGACCCTGGACATAGAAATTAATGTAGATGTTATTGTAGTTATATTTCTCGGTATGCCTTAGAACCAGGTAGGGTTGGTAAAGCGATGTAGTATCCTTTATAGTAAAGGTGAACGACGGTTTGAAACTTTTCTCCCAGGAATGCCCGGGTATGGTCACACTCTTCTCGTAAAGATCGACTGCTGTACATGAAACTAGTGCTGCCAGGGCGACCAGGAGGTAGATCCTCGTTTGTTGCAAGACTTTCAAATGATTTTATTTCAAAAGTAAGTAAGAAGGAAATCATTTTTCATCCTGATCTCGTTGGGAGCGTGTACCTCCTCAAAGTACATTCAGGACTTGTTCTTTTGCCTTCTCAAGTTCATCCTTCATCAATACCACGCACTTCTGTATGGTAGAATCGTAGGCCTTTGATCCAGTGGTGTTGATTTCCCTGCCAATCTCCTGGAGAATGAAGGAAAGTTTCTTACCCTTCGATTCCTCGCCTTCATTGAGAAGCACCCTGAAGTAGTCGCAGTGGTTCTTGAGACGCACCTGCTCTTCGCTTATGTCAATCTTCTCTATATAATAGATCAGTTCCTGTTCGAGCCTGTTGCCGTCATAGTTCTCTTTCCCGACGTTATCTTCCAGTAACCTGGTTATTCCCTCACGGATCTTCTGCTGGCGAAGGGGTTCGAGCTTGATGACCTCCTCTTGTTGCTTGAGTATATTATTGATCCTGACGTTTAAATCCTCTTCGAGCACATTTCCTTCGTTCAACCGATGTTCATTGAGGTTGTCGATGGCCCGAAGCAATACGTTTTTGAAATCCTTCCATTCTTCGTCGGAAAGAGTATCACTACTTGGAGTGATTACTTCCGGCAGCTTCACGAGCGTGCTCAGGATATGGGAGGGATCGAGATTCAACGCGGCCGAGAGATCTGCCAGCGGTTTATAATACGCTTTAGCGAGGTCTGTATTGATAGTGACCGGTTTCGCACTTCCGGTATCCTTGAGGGAGATATTGCAGTCGACGCTACCCCGAGCCAATTTTTCCGAAAGGAGGCGGCGAATATCGAATTCGAATGGTTTAAGAATAGAAGGAAGTTTAAGAGAGAGTTCGAATTGCTTCCCGTTAAGCGATTTTATATCAACAAGAAATGTCTTATCGCCTACATTCTTCTCAGCTCTTCCAAAACCGGTCATTGATTTCAACATGCAAATTCTTTTAGATCGGTAAAGGTATCTGAAATATTGTATATACGCAGAAGCAATAAGCAAGAGACGTGAGGCGGGAGGCAATAGGCGGGAGGCAATCGGTAATCAGTAATTGGTAATCGGTATTCCGAAATACACAGAGGATCTGTTTAGTTCTAGAGTACTAGCTTCATTCACTCGCTTCTGCCAATGAGGACGGCCACTCACCATTCACTACTCACCATTCACTTCTCACCATTCACTTCTCACGTATATGCAATAAAAAACCCCCCGAAGAATCGAGGGGATTATTTATATCGATGGGTTAGTAAGTACAGGAAATAAATTTCCCTCCACAATATTAATTATAATTTTCACTAACTAAAAAATATTTTGGTAAAATTTTATTCACATTTTACTTTTAATTGTGGATAGCACGCATCGCTGGATCCTTATTGGAATGCAATTTGACTGTTACTCGCAACACTTCATACGTCACAATATGCAGCCGTTATTTCCGATTTCCTTCGGAAAGGTTACTCTCTTCTCTTTTTATTACACCGATATTAACCGGATAAAAGAGGCGAAGTTCCTCAATGGTTTTATGATTTTTCCGAAGGAAACGGATTGGTGACTTGTCGATGGGCTAATATCTGTGAGCATCGGTCCCGGTTAGGTTGGACAACGCACTGTTACCACTCACCCCTCACCTATTACACATACCTCATTACCTTTGCAGCCATTGCTACATTGAAGATTTATTACCAAAATGATACTCGTATGCGTTTCTCCGCACCAGTCCCTCTCCAGGAATTAGCCAGGTTGATAAAGGCCAACCTAATCGGTAATACCCAGGCATCGGCTACCGGCATCAACGAATTGAACAGGGTGGAGAAGGGAGACCTGGCTTTCGTTGACCATCCGAAGTATTATGAGAAATGCATAAACTCCGCAGCGAGTTTTATCATCATTAACAAGAAACTTGATTTCCCAAAGGAGAAAGCTTTATTGATTGTAGAAAATCCCTTTGAGGCCTACCTGGCGATCGTAGACCATTACAGACCCTTCCGCCCCTCTACGAAAATGATCAGCGACACTTCCACGATTGGAGAAGGGACAGTGATAATGCCGAACAGTTACATCGGAAATCACGTCACTATTGGCAAGAATTGCATAATCCATCCCAATACAACCATTCTCGACTATACCTCGATTGGCGACAGGGTGGTCATCCAGTCAGGCACAGTGATAGGGAGCGATGCTTTTTATTACAACAAGAAAACTGATCGCAAGTCACACTATAAGAAGATGACGAGTTGTGGTGGAGTAAACATCCAGGATGACGTTGAGATCGGGGCGGGATGTACTATCGACCGTGGAGTGACGAGCGACACGCTCATTGGCGCAGGCACTAAGATGGACAACCTCGTGCACATTGGTCACGACACCTTGATCGGCAGCAATTGCCTCTTCGCAGCACAGGTCGGCATAGCGGGCGCAACTACTATCGAGGACAACGTTATATTATGGGGACAGGTGGGAGTAAGTAAAACGCTTACCATCGGTGAGGGGGCGACAGTATATGCTCAGAGCGGGGTCAAGGATTCAATCGCCGGCAAAAAAGTCTACTTCGGCTCTCCCGTCGAAGACGCCAGGGAGAAAATGAAGGAGCTTGTTTGGATCAAGCGTATTCCGGAGCTATGGGAGAAAGTCATGGGGAGGAAGAATCAATAGGCAATAGCCAATAGGCAAGCACCCCTATAACAGTAATTAGCAATGATTTTTAGCAATGGTCATTTGCGATTTGGCTATTGCCTATTGCTTATTGCCTATTGCTTATTGCCTATTGCTTATTGCCTATTGCCTATTGCTTATGGTGAATAGTCAAACGGCAACTGATCCGCCAGGTTCTTCCAACTCCAGAATCCCTGGTTGATCCAGTCCTTCTGTTCATAGTAATATCCATTCTCCTTGATGGCGATACCATCGATCATCTCTATATAGGATATCTGGGTAGAAACATTCTTGGGGAGTTTATATTTCTTCAGGTACTCCAAGTCAGGCTTCTTCTTAGTATAGGTGATACTGAATTTTCTTGGAAACCAAATCTCGATCTGGCCCGTACTATCTAACGCACCATAATAAGTTGTGTCATACACGTCGGCTACCTTATTGAACCGCGTATTGATATTTTCATCCAGTAGGTCAATCACGAATCCTTCTTCCACAACGCTACTATCGTAGTAACTGCGCATGAAATGCAATTTTGAACCGAAGTAGGCATTTCGACGGTTCTGAGCCCATGCCCTCCTGAGACTATCACCACCCTCCATCTCCGAGTAAAGACAATATCCTCTATAGAGATTAATATCTGTATTATAATGGTACATGAACGAGTCGAGTTGGAAACGCATGTTATATCCAAGCGCACGGTTTTCAATCTGTAGCGGTTCTGTCGCCAGTACTCTTAACTTATTACTTTTCTTAAGTAGATAAAACTTCAGCACCTCTGGATTCAACAACACGGTCCTGGCCGCATTGGGAGTAGTGCCTATGAAATGCTCGAGGAAAAACGTGCCGTACTTCTCCCAGCCATCCTTTACTTCATTGCTGCTTTTGATGATCACCTCACCAAGGCTCTTCTCCTCTTTAATCATTTCGATTTCGGGAATTCGAGTATCGGTATGATTGATCTGGATCTGTTTAGTTTGATAACCTGTATAGGATATGATAAGTTCATAACCCCCAGATTTCAAGGAGAGGGAGAATTCACCCTGCTTATTAGAGACTGTGCCGATAGTGGTGTTCTGGCAAAAAACTGAAGCGCCGCTCATTGGTTCCTTACTGGCGGAATCTATGATCCTGCCGGTAACATTGTACTGGGCGACACTGAGGAACGAGGATAATAGTAACAGGAAAACAAGGCCGGAACTTCGTTTTTGCATAGAATTGAATTAATGGCTAAGGTACGCTTTGCATGTCGATCACCGTATAGTAATTATGCCATGAAATCTACTTTTAAGAAGGAATTTGCAATTGCACAAGCCGCTATTTCTCAACAGATGATGCATAATTGGCACAAGCCTTCTCGATTGTTTGTTCCAGTGGAGTGAATGAAAAAGAAGGGAAGGCCTTTAGAAATTTGTCGTTCTCGAAATATGTCATGCTGACGGCGACTTTTGCACTCTCTTTCGTAAGTAATGGCCGGGCGCCTGTAATCATCGACTTCAATTTTTCTGTACGCCAGGCAATATTCAGCAAACCGGTACTTGCTTGTTTCGCAGGTTTCTTTTTCTTGAAGCCAGTCGCTATTGTATCCATCAATCTCCTGAACGGCCAATTATCGCCATTGATAATAAATCTTTCTTCGCTGATCTCGCTTTCCATCAACAGCACCACGGCGGCTGCGACGTCTTCCACATCAACAAAACCATTCACACCTGAAGTATACCATTTAAATTCATTATATACATTCCGGAAAATAGCTGAGCTGCCGGAGTGCCAGTCGCCATAACCAAGTATGGTACTTGGATTGACCATCACCGCATTCAACCCTTCGCTGATGGCTCGCCATACCTCGATCTCTGCCTTGAACTTACTCTTCGCATAATGTGTATTGACCTTACTCTCCTCCCACTTCTTTTGCTCGTTTACATGCCCTCCATCGGGTTTTCTGCCTATGGCAGCGATTGAACTAATGTGCACGAAGCGGGCAATGTTCTGTTCGAGGGCGATATTCACCACGTTCGCCGTCCCTTCCACATTCACTTTATACATCTCTTTTTGATCCCTTGCGGAAAACGAGACGATGGCTGCTGCGTGAATCACAGTATCTATCCCTTCCATCGCATCCTCTAGAGAGACTACATCCAGCACATCTCCCTCCACCCATTCTACTTTCTCGAAAATGAGTGGCGAAATATATGTAGGCAACTTGCTGCTGCGCCGAATTGCCCTTACATAATAACCGGATTCCACCAGCTTCTTAATTATGTAGGCCCCAAGAAATCCGGTTCCACCGGTAATGAGAATTTTCTTTGACAAAGGACTTAGTTGAATTGTGAGTGGTGAGTGGTCAATAGTGAGTGGACTCCGTCGTCAAAATTGTTCCTGCTCCTTACGACACCCATCGCGCATTAGTAATAACTCCGCAAATTTAGAACGTTAAACGTTAAACCCTTAAACGTTAAACGAAAACGATTCTTCAACCATAGTTATAATACCCCCGTCCTGTCTTCTTCCCCAACTCCCCTTTCTCCACCTTCTCTTTTTGAATAGAGGAAGGCCTCAATCGTTCCGGCTGCTTCAATTGATCATACACCGAACAGCTTACTGCATAGTTAATATCATTGCCGATAAGATCCATTAACCGAAAAGGGCCCATTCGAAAGCCAGTGGATTCCAGCAAAGCATCGATCGTCGCAATATCTACTGCTCCCTCTTCCACTAGCCGCAGCGATTCGATATAATAGGGTCTCGCTACGCGGTTGACGATGAATCCAGGCGAATCCCTACAGACTACAGGTGTCTTGCCCATCATCTTAGCGAGTTCAACAACGGATTCCGTCACGACTGCCTCTGTCACCCGGCCTTCCACTACCTCTACCAACTTCATGATCGTGGCAGGGTTGAAGAAATGCATACCTACCATCCGTTCGGGGTTCTTGATACTACTTGCAATCGCGTCTATAGAAAGTGATGAAGTATTGGTAGCGAAGATGCATTCGCTATGATTGATCTCTGCGAGTTGATTGAAAAGCGCAATCTTCGCTTCAGGCTTTTCGATTATTGCCTCGATAAAGATGTCCGCCTGGCAAATCTGTAGGTCGTCGGTAAACTTAATACGGTTAAAGACTTTATCCCTCTCCGCCCGATTGATCTTTTGTTTCTCTACGAGTACGTCGAGATCTTTTACAATTCGCTCTTTCGCCTTTTCCAGGACCGCTGGATTCAGCTCATACAGGATTGTATAGAACCCTGATTGCGCGGAAGCCTGCGCTATCCCGCTTCCCATAGTGCCTGCCCCGCAGATGCAAACCGTATTAATGCTCACAACATTTATTTAGTCCGGTAAAGATAGCATCCACAGTCGAGAGGTAGAATCTTGCAGTTTGCTTACCTTAACGCCAAAAAGGAATGTACGCATCCACTCCCCCGGTTCCTTCATCGAATTATTATCCTGCAAATCCCAAGAATGTATTTGGCACCCGCATTCCTTCGTCAGTTTGTTTTGCAGTGGGCCTGATTCTTTTTCTAATGCCTTTTGCTGAATTCAGATGCAAACCGCCTGCGGTAGAGGCAGACCCCCTATTTGCGATGATGAAAATTAGGCTCATGGCCTCAAACTCGGGACTTGGGTTGGCTACGGGAAGTAAGTGGAAGTTCAATACGCCGACTTCCACGATGTTGCCTGAAGAAAAAGCCGTAGCGTGGACAAAAGATATTAAGAAACAGGATCCAAATATTTATGCAATCGCGGCAATGGCTCTCGCCATTCTGGGATTGATCCTGTCACTTTCCAATAACCGATTGGCGGTGAACGGAGCTATTGCCTGTGGAGCGTTATCCGCTATTTCTCTAATAGGACTGATGATCGACCTCAAGCGAAAGTCGAAAGACTTCATGAAGGAGATTAACGAAACAAGCGACTCTTACGATGTCGGCGAGTATACGCAGATCAATCTTGTATTTACGCCATGGTCCTATGTTTGTACTATAGCCTTGCTCACCGCTGCATTTCTCAGCTACAGAAGATTAAAACTACTGGGCAATCGGTCTACAACGAGCTAAATCAAGCACCCAAGCCGCTGTTTTGATTAATTTCACGATTCATCTGATTACATGAAGTTAATTTCTATTGCGCTGGCTGTGTTGATCGTCAATGCCGCAAAAGCCCAGACACATGACTGGTGGGCGGCCAACGTCGGATGGGATGGAGTGAGTCACTGGTCGCGGTACATCATTACCCAGCCTGCTTATCTCGGCCCTAACGCATTGCCAATACCACGCGTCGGCAATGGCCGAATTGACAGCAGTGTCTCAATTGGCGTCACTGGCAATTTTCATTTTTCAAAGGGTGACCAGACGCAGAACCTGACTGTCTATGCAAATTACTGCCTGGTAAAAGACGTGATCTCCTTCGACCTGTCATGGATACCTTATGAGCGCTTCAAGATGAGCCATGCAATAAAGGAAAGACGTCACATCTTCCATCATTTCTATTATGATGATCATGCCACTGGCGACATTCATCTAAACACGAATATCCGTTTGCTTAAGAAGTGGAGCAAGACGATCGACCTTGCACTCCGCGTGGGTTACAGGTTTCCTACCGCGAGTGGACTTGGAACGGCGAGGTACACAGATGGACCTGGATACTATTTCGATATTTCTTTTGGCAAGCCTCTTGGAAACACAATGCTGAAATGGATCGGTATGGCCGGTTTCTATGCATGGCAGCTCATCGACATCAGTCACCGGCAAAACGATGCATTCCTGTTTGGCACCGGTTTAGAATTGAATGGAAGGGCGATGAAGGTGCAACTATATACGGCAGGATACCTCGGCTATATGGAAAACGGCGGCGACAAGCCCATTGTACTTCGAACTTCAATTGAAAAAAAACTGAAGCGTACGAGTGTGTTATTCAACTTGCAACAAGGGCTGCACGATTACAAGTTCAGCAGCGTGGAGGTGGGGCTGAAATATACAGTACGTTGACCGCAGATTATCATGATTGTTATGATAAGTAGGATTTGATGACGAGATTAGAAAACAAGAACTACTGTAAATCGAGATCTCTCCTTTCTTCTCCCGCCTCCCGTCTCCCGTCTCCCGCCTAACACCTAACGCCTAACTTCTCTAAATCGCTCCTGTAAATTGATTCAGAAACCGCACATCATTCTCGCTAAACAACCTGATATCATTTATTCCATACTTCAACAGCGCCGGACGTTCGATCCCCATTCCGAACGCATACCCGGTGTATTTGCTTGGATCAATCTTGCAATTCAGTAAAACATTTGGATGCACCATACCACAACCAAGAATCTCTACCCATCCGGTCTTCTTGCAAATATTACAACCTGTGCCTCCACAAATAAAGCAAGTGACATCCATCTCCGCGCTTGGTTCCGTGAATGGAAAATAGGAAGGCCTGAAACGAACTTTCACATCCTTACCGTACATCTCCCGGACGAAGAAGTAAAGTGTTTGCTTTAGATCTGCGAAGGAAACGTTCTCATCTATATACAATCCTTCTACCTGGTGAAAGAAACAGTGACTCCTTGCACTTACGGTTTCATTTCTATAAACTCTCCCAGGGTAAATGCCCCTGATGGGCAACTTTCCTTTCTCCATCTCCCGTATCTGTACATTGCTGGTGTGTGTCCGAAGTAGCCAGTCAACACCACCGGCGGATGGATGCTGAACATAGAATGTGTCCTGCATATCGCGTGCAGGATGATGCTCATGCAAATTAAGTGCGGTGAAATTGTGCCAGTCATCTTCGATCTCCGGTCCTTCCGCCACGGCGAAACCAAGGCGTTGGAAAATGGAGACGATCCTGTTTCGCATCAATGTGATGGGATGCCGGGAACCCAGGGCTACTGGATCGCCGGGAAGACTTAGGTCGGGACCGTTAACCGTATCCACCTGTCCTGATGAGGACGACTTAAGTGATTCGAACTTCTCTTCAGCAAAAGTCTTAAAATCATTGAGCACCTGTCCAAATTCTTTCTTCTTATCAACTGGAACGTTCTTCATTTCGCCCATTATGGACTTGACAACTCCCTTGGTTCCGAGATATTTGATCCGAAATTCTTCCACGGCCTTGGTATCAGCGGCCGAGAATCCCCTGATCTCCTTCTTATATGTTTCGATCTGCTCTAACAATTGCTCCATAGGGGCAAAGATATGGTGAATAGAGAGTGGCTCTCTAAATTTGAGGGCAGTTTATAGTTACGAAACAGTAATGCATGACCGAAGGTCGGAGAGCCACTCACTATTCACCCCTCACCATTCACTGATATACCCATGGTTTCCTTAAGTTTGCTTGCAAATCCCACACATGGCCGATCATCTTCATATTGCCGATTTTCTCTCTCCCGTCAACATCCACCAGGTTTCGCAGGATGAAGGATATAAGGATGGGCAGGTAGGTAAGGAAATAACGATCTACCTGGATGAATTTCCAGACCTCGATGATGTGCAGATCGTCATCGTGGGCTGTGGTGAACAACGCGGAAGTGGCATCATCCACACGTCCAGCCATGCTCCTGACTTGATAAGACGGCAATTTTACTCTCTATACTTTTGGCACACTGATATCTCGATAGCCGACATCGGCAATATACGGTCCGGATCACTATACACCGATTCATACGCAGCGCTAAAGACGGTGGTACAGGAACTGATCGGCGAGGGAAAGACAGTGATCATCCTTGGAGGCTCACATGACTTGACTCTTGCGCAATACTCGGCCTATGCCGAGAACAAGAAGCCGATCGAAGCCTCTTGTGTGGACGCACTAATAGATCTCAATATCGATTCTCCATTCCCACACGAGAATTTCCTGATGGAAATGCTTACAGGCGAACCGAATTATATCAGGCACTATAATCATATTGGCTTCCAGAGTTACTATGTGCACCCACGAATGCTCGAGACAATGGATAAGTTGCGTTTCGATTGCTACCGAGTAGGCCATGTGCGTGAAAACATCGACGAGATGGAACCCGTGATCCGCAATAGCCACCTGGTTAGTTTTGATATCACCTCCATCGCCCATTCCTATGCCCCGGCGAATCTTATTTCACCCAATGGTTTAACGGGCGAAGAGGCTTGTACACTTATGCGATATGCCGGCATGAGTCCTAATGTGAATACGATCGGGATCTATGGATTTAATCCAAGCTATGATAAAGAGGAACTCACCGCCAGGCAGATCAGCCACATGCTCTGGTACGTCCTGGATGGGCGGAGCCGCGGGCGAAGAGAGGCCAAGCTCGACGAAAAAGACTCGTTCAATGAATATCATATGGCCTTCGCGGAAGTAGACACTACCTTCCTTCAAAGCAAAAAAACAGGGCGCTGGTGGATGCAGCTGCCAGATAAGAGATTCATCGCCTGTAGTTACAAAGATTACCTCCTCGCGAGTAGCAATGAGATTCCGGAACGGTGGTTGAGGGCGCAGGAGAGGACGTGAATCGTTTAAAAGTTTAATGGTTTTAAGGTTTAAGAGTTCTTAACCTTGAATCTTCACATAAATAACGAAGTTGCGAACTGGCAGAACTTTTAAACTCTTAAACCTTTAAACTTTTAAACACGCACTCTAGGAAACTCCAAATTAATTCAACTCGAACACATGACAACGATCAAAACGGGCATCTGCTCCTTCGGCATGAGTGGAAAACTATTCCATGCTCCCTTTCTTGACGCACATCCGGGTTTTGAACTCGCGGGGATCGTTGAGAGAAATAACAATGACTCGAGGGAACGTTATCCTAACTCGACCTTATTCAGGTCAGTGGAATCGATGTGTGCGGATCCATCAATTCAATTAATAGTAGTCAACACGCCTACACACTTACATTTCGAGCAGGCGAAGATGGCATTGCAGGCTGGCAAACACCTGATAGTAGAGAAACCATTTACAATTAGAGTCCGGGAGGCAGAGGAACTATCGGCGCTGGCAAAGAGCCTCGATCTTAACATTACCATTTATCAAAACCGCCGATACGATGGTGACTTCAAGGCCGTGAAGCAAGTTGTCGACGAGAAATTATTGGGTGATCTACGCGAGGTGGAGATCCACTATGACCGGTTCAGGCCAACCTACGGTGGCAAACCGCATAAAGAAGGTGCGATGCCGGGAGCCGGCATACTCTATGACCTTAGCCCGCATCTCGTAGACCAGGCACTACAATTATTCGGTTGGCCGAAAGCCATGTTTGCTGATGTATGGAAGATGAGGGAGGATGTTGTTCCGGCAGATTATTTCGAGATGCTTTTTTATTATGATAAACTTCGAGTTCGCCTCAAGGCCACCTGTATCTGCAGAGAGAGTGTGCCCGGTTATATGCTGCATGGAATGAAGGGATCATTTCTCCAGGAGCGATCCGACATGCAAGAACAACAATTACTCGCCGGAACTAAACCATCGCTCGAATCATGGTGTCCTGCCCCCGATAAGCCGGATGGACTTTTACATACCGAGATCAACGGAAAAGTTGTTCGAAGGCAACAGACTTCAAGTCCTGGCAACTACATGGGTTTCTATGATGACCTGCATAAATTCTTAGATGGAAAGGGGCCTAATCCAGTTCCGGCCGAAGATGGCGTGAAGACGGTGCGGATAATTGAAGGGGCGTTGGAAAGTTCGTCAGCAGGAAAACTCGTGAAAATGTAAAATCTAAAATGTAGAATATAAAATGTAAAAGGTGTAGAGTCATTTCGCTCGAAAGTCGTTTTACATTTTGATTTTTCTAAATAGAATTCTAAATGCATAGGGAATGAATAACTACAAACCGAAGGGTCGCCTTTTACATTTTACATTTTATATTCTAAATTTTACATTCCTTCTCTCATCTTGTACCATTGAAAAGAAGCTGGGCCGTTCCGCAAGCGAAACTGTTCTCGAGGCCCCTTCGTTGAAGGCTGCACATGTGGGTATCACCATCTTTGAACCCGCCACTGGCAAGTATTGGTTCGATTTCCAGGGTGATAAGTATTTCATACCTGCAAGCAACACGAAAATTCCAACATGTTATGTCGCCATGAAATATTTAGGCGATAGTTTGGTTGGCCTGACCTATTACGAGGCACCCGGAGATAATATATATATACAGCCTGGTGGAGATCCAACTTTCCTGCTTGCTGAATTTCCTAATCAACCCGTTCTCGAATTTCTCAGGAAGACAAAGAAGCGGATAAATATCGACCTATCCGGTTGGAAAACTAATCCTCTTGGTTCGGGATGGTCATGGAATGATTACGAAGCCACCTATATGGCTGAAAGAAGTGCAATGCCGATCTATGGAAATGTTGTTCAATTTGCCGGGACAGTGGGATCTCCTCTTGTCATGCCTGGAAACGTGATCGAATCCCTTACACTCGATACGACCTCTAAAAACTCATACTTCAAAGAAGTGAGCAGGATCCGTGCAGGGAATCGTTTCTCAATAACGGGAGGCGGAACTAAACCTGCGACTTTAAATGTCACTTTCGATACTGATAACGGCCGTGTAATAGAAAAACTATTGGCGGATACCCTGAAGTTGCCAACTCCTGTTCTTCCTGCGACACATAAATCACCCTTGCCCGCCGCTCCTGGTAAGACTGTTTTTAGCCAGCCCACCGATTCGGTGTTGAAACCTATGATGCACCGTAGCGATAATTTTTTCGCCGAGCAACTATTGCTGATGGTAAGTCATGTGCGATTGGGAATAATGAGCGACTACAGGATCGTCGACACCATACTCAAGACCGACTTTAAGGACCTGCCACAGAAGCCAAGATGGGCTGATGGCTCGGGCCTTAGCCGTTACAATCTCTTTAGTCCCCGGGACTTCGTTACTATTCTTGGAAAAATGAAGGATGAATTTGGAATGGATCGGATCAAGACGATATTCGCCACCGGGGGCGAAGGTACAATCAGCAGCTACTACAAGTCGGACAGTACCTATATATATGGTAAGACTGGCACACTCAGTGGGGTAGTAGCCTTCAGCGGCTTCCTGTATACTAAGAAAGGTAAACAGCTCATTTTCTCTGTATTGGTAAACAACCACCAATCTTCGGCAACGGAGATCAGGCGGGCGGTCGAGAAATTTCTCCAGGGAATAAGGTCCCGATACTAATAGCGCTTTAACAAAAACTTTATCTGATTACCCAACCCTTTCCTTCTACCGGCAGTATATTGTTCAAAACATCATTGTATGAAAGGACTTTATCTTGCCGTATCACTGATTTTACTGTCTGTTCTTAGTTTCAATTGCCAGAAGGAATTAAGCTCAGGACCTGTCCTTCCAGGAACGGGTAATAATAGTAAAAACCCAATTACTGCGACGCTTCAGGGAAATATAGTAGATGAGACTGGCCAGCCCGCATCGGGTGTGAGCATCAGGGTTGGAAGTAAGACAGCCATTACCAATGCGAAAGGTTATTTCCGTATATCGAACGCTGCTCTCGACAAGAACGCATCGCTCGTCACAGCGGAGAAGAGTGGGTATTTCAAAGCCTACCGGACTTTTAATGCGACATCGGGAGTAAACCAGGTCAACATTAAACTTCTTCAAAAAACCTCCGTGGGTGATATTGATGCAGCAGCGGGTGGCAATGTGACACTGAGCAATGGCTCAAAGATCGCGCTGCCTGCAGCAGGTGTAGTGAAGGCAGCTGGCGGTGCTGCATTTACTGGTACTGTGAAAGTATATGCAACATACATTGACCCGACATCAAGCGATATTGCTCAGACTGTACCGGGTTCATTTATGGCCAACGACAAGAACAACAACAGGGTTACATTAGCATCTTACGGAATGTTGGCTGTGGAACTCGAATCTGCCGCAGGCGAAAAACTGCAGATCGCGCCTACATCGACGGCTACTCTTACATCGCCAATCCCATCCTCTCTTTTATCGAGTGCTCCCGCAACGATTGCCCTCTGGTTCGTTGACGAACAGACAGGCATCTGGAAAGAAGAAGGAACTGCTACCAAGAATGGCTCAAATTATGTTGGTGAGGTGAAGCACTTCTCATTTTGGAACTGTGATATCGGAATCCCTGCAGTTACACTTACTGCAACACTTAAAAACAATGAGGGGATCCCCATCGTCCATGGCATGGTAAAAATCGCGCGTTCAACTGGGAACTTTTGGGATGTAGCATATGGATGTACGGATACACTTGGACAGGTCAGCGGCCTGGTGCCAGCAAATGAAAACCTGGTGCTCTCCGTACTCGATCCTTGCAACAATGTGATATATACACAAAACATTACGCCATTAACACAGAATACTAACCTGGGAACGATTACCGTCTCTAATCCGACTTCTCCTTCACTCCTGACAATAAAAGGACAACTGAAGAACTGTACCAATGGAGCCGTGACAAACGGGTATGCGCTCATTAATTATGACAACGTTACGCGGTATGCCTCAGTTAATAGTCTCGGAGAATTTGCAGTGAGTTTCCTGAAATGCTCAGGTGGGCCAGCTACAGCAGAGGTAATCGGTGTGGACGCCGGTTCCCAACAGCAGGGCAATGTCGTATCTGTTACCATCACAACTCCACTCACTAATGCGGGCGTTGTTGTTGCGTGTGGTACTTCAGCAGCGCAATTCATTAACTACACGATAGACGGTACCAATTACAGCATTTCAAGTAGCGTTGTCGGAGATTCCCTCTCATCGTATACATACCAGACGCAGGGAACGCCTCCGATGATGACCGGGACAAGTGGATGGAGCCTTACCACTAACAATAATATTTCGTTCAATTTCGATCACAACGCAGGCACCGGGACTTATGATGTAAGATCACTTTATGTTCAAACCTATGATAGCATCATGATCGTGCAACCATTTACCGTCACGCTTACTAACTACCCTGCAAGCGTAGGTGGATTCTATGAAGGCACATTCACAGGCAAGTTCAAAGAAATAGCGACACCTATTCCTATTCATAATATCAATGGCTCATTCAGACTCCGGAGAATGAATTAATAAGAGATACTTCCCGGTCGGTTAATGTCCGGCCGGGGAATTTTAAAGGGGAAAACTTGTTTGACTAGCGAGGAGAAAAACATAGATACTATCATCAGCGGCTGTAAAGCCGGTAACCGCAGGTCCCAGGAACAGCTGTACAGGAGCTATTATCGGGTGATGATAAACCTTTGTCTTCGCTATACAAAAAATGAAACAGAGGCATTGGAAGTATTGAATACTGGATTTTACAAAGTCTATAAAAACATTCACCGGTATGATGCCGGAAAGGCAACCCTATATACCTGGATCCGCACCATCATCATTAATAGTTGCCTCGATCATATAAAGATCAGGACGCTTAATCCTTCATCCGGGGAATTGCAACAGGCGGCACAGATACACGTGTCGCCTGCTGTCATTGAGAAAATGTCCGCGGCGGAAATTCTGGATCTGGTGAGATTGTTGCCGCCAGCTACTCAGGCAGTTTTCAATCTATACGTGATCGAAGGTTATAAGCATGGCGAGATTGCCACCATCGCAGGCATTAGCGAAGGAACAAGCAAATGGCATTTGAGCGAAGCGAGAAAAAGATTACAACAAATGATAAAAGAGCAATCGGTTAAATGAGTGATCGTTTACCATACGAGGATAAATTGGCAAAGCAATGGGACAACCTTCCCGTGCCCGATGAGGACATGGCATGGGAGGACATGAAGCGCAGGCTGGACGAGGATGATAATCCTCCTATTGTTCCTTTCTGGTTAACTGGCTGCGGTATGTGGGGACTCATTGGCCTGCTCGTAATCGCCTTAGGCTGGTGGATCGTTAGGCCAGACAAATTGTGGAGGAGTGATCAGGAAACTAAGAGCATCACCAAAGATGAAACTGAACAAGGCACGAAGAAGTCGACTGATACTTCACGCAACTCGCCAGCCAGCAATGCTCTGGTTATTAAAGGTGATACTGCGACACCAATTGATTCCAGTGTTTCGCATTCGAAGCCAGGAACGACTGAACAGCACAACAATGAACGCGTTCCCAAGGTCACGCCCTCATCAATAGATATTGAAGTACAAGCTCCCCCGAGGGGATCCGCTGCTAAAGGCAAGGCGACAGTACGGACAACGAATGGAAAAAAGGTCGCTACGAAAAAAACAGATAAAAGGAGAAACCCTAATCAGAAGAAGATTACCGGATTGGTTGATGATAACAGATCGGATATTAAGGTTCCGACTAAACCATCTACACTCATAGAGAATCCGTCGCACGAGCCAATTACAAATACGCCTGTAGCATCGACAAGCAGAGACACGGTAAGACAGAACTTGGACGATACCAAAAAAGTTGATACCGTCGCTCTATCGAGCAAACGACCTGATACTACGTTGACTCCCCCGGTTGCTGAGAAGCCGGCGCAAAAGAAAGACACAGCAAAAAAGAAGGAAATATTTTTCGGTGCTGGAATAGGTGTGCATCAACTGCTACCGATTGCTGGACAAAAATTAACCCCCTACAACTCGGCCGGAAGAAAGGGCTCCTTAGCGGACTATGTGCCGTCGGTATATTTCCGAATGTACAAAGGAGATGCGTGGTTCATACATTCGGAATTCAGGTATGGCGCACCACAATACAACCGCGAGTTTGTATACGGTGAGGAAATAGTTTCAGATACATTCGGTACGGTCACCACTACTACGTCGACCAAACTCAAGAAGACATTTTATCACCAGTTACCTCTCACGTTTAATTATTTCATCATGAAGGACTGGTCTATCGGAACTGGTTTGGTATGGAACAAATTTAACAGTGCAATTTCCGAGAGGGATGTCAACCAGAGAAACAATTCTTCTCAGACGGATAGTATCATTAGCAAAGGCGTCATCTTAAAGTCAAGCGAGTCCGACTCCAATTTTGCAAAATCCTATTTCCAGGCTGTGGTCGAGACGCAGTTCAGGTGGAAGAGATTTGCAGTAGGTGCTCGTTATTCCTTTGGACTACAGCCTTATCTCAAATTCACGCTCCCGGGTGGACAACTGAGGGAGGAACGGAATCAATCGCTGCAGTTGTTTCTACGATATGAGTTGTGGAGGTCCCGTAAGGGGAGGATGTAGGAGGAGAGCGAGAAACAGAGCGGGAGCGGGGTACGTCCTCGCTCCCGCTCTGTTTCTCATTCTATAATCCACTGATTCTAAATAACAAAGAATCTTTCTTAAAAAAAATACCGCCAATCACCAACCCTTCCCTCTCCGCCCCCGTATAACTTAATAGAGCAGTTAGAAATCCAATCCTACAGAACACCGACCAATATCCTTCGAAGCCCGTATCCAACCCTTGATGAACCACGATTCCAATCCGATGAAAGATCATTGTCCAATTATGAAAACCAACAATGGCATATTACTTATCAATCTGTAATACCCGTTTTTATCCGTACCCATGATAAGTCGTAATGTTCATTGAAAATGACAATCCATTATTTAACCGAACTAAAACCAAAATCAATGCCCATGAGTTAATGTTTACACACATTTAAGATCCTTACTTCCACTGAAAAGCTACCACCTTTGATTAACCACCAAAAATTGAATTTTTCTTTTCTCTTATAACCTTAGTCCCTTGTCTGCGGTCGTCGACCGACGGCCGCAGACCTTTTTTTAAGAATCTATTTCTGTGAAGTAAAGTGTCTTATGTAAGCTTGTTCTTTGAGTGCTTGTTAGTAGATCTACTATTGCATTCATGGTAAATTGACTTTACTTTTGCAGTAATTACTGTTGAACTCAACAGTCTTTCATCATCCGAACCCTGCGAAGAATGTCTGTACCTGAAAATGTCATACCTGACTACCAGCTTGTGGCCGGTTGTGTCGCCAACGATCGAAAGGCGCAGGAACAACTGTACAAGCGATTTTACAATCCCATGATGGCGCTTTGTTATCGTTATACCAAGAACGAAGAAGATGCTATTGAAGTCTTACATGAAGGCCTGCTTAAGGTGTTTCAACACATAGGCAACTATGATATTGGAAAATCGGCCCTTTATACCTGGATACACACGATCATGGTGAGAACCGCGATCGATTTCTTAAGAAAAAAGAAACTGGAAGTGTCGACAGTAGAATGGACAGAGTCCAACGAACCGACGATACAACCTGAAACGATCATTGATAAATCGGCAGAGGAGATCTTGTATTTCCTTAAGCAATTGCCAGAAATGGCCGCCGCAGTGTTCAATCTCTACGTTATAGAGGGATATAAACACAAAGAAATTTCCCAGCTACTGGACATTAGCGAAGGCACCAGTAAATGGCATCTTAGTGAAGCAAAAAAGCAATTAACTATCTGTTTCGAAAAAAGAACTATTTTTTTTAATGGCAAGTAATAACAATACATACGGAGAGCTGATCAATAATAAGTTCAGCGAATTAGTTTCCACAGACAGGAATAGTACATGGAAGGAAATGAAGGTCATACTCGACAGGAAAATGCCGGAAAAGAAAAAGCGTAAATGGTGGCTCTGGTTCCTTTCCCGCGCCGGCATGTTTACACTTATGTTATTCTGTCTTGGTGCCGCAGCCACTGGCTATTTCATGCACCAGCAACAATCGCCTATTCCAACAACTGAAAATTCTTCTACCATAAATGTAGAATCCCATAGCGCCGTAGTCGCTACCACTACACCGGATTTACCGACTGTTACACCCGAGGCGCAAATAACGAATGCCCCAACCCCAACAACCATAAACGGTTCATTGGGAAAAGAATCTACTCATAAGGCCAAAACTAAACGTGCTAAGATTTCCGATAAGACGAATGGTAACGCCAGCATATTAGTTACCCGTGCCACAGCAAAGGATACTTCTAGCCAGGTGATGACAATGATGATTATAGTACCAGCCGTGAAAGATTCTGTTATTGCAGTTCCAGAGGTTGTAGAAACGACACCAAGGCGGAGGGCTTTCTAATAATTTACCTGCCAAACATTCTACCTAGCTGATCGGCGCTGAATTCGTGATAGATCGGACTGCCGTCCGGCGTTGAATTGGGTTGTTTGCATTGAAACAGGTCCGCTAACAACTGTCGCATTTCTCGCTCAGTCAATCTCGTACCGGCCTTTGTCGCCTGCTGCCTCGCTACGGAGCGCACGAGTTTCTCCCTCCTGGATAATTTAAGCTCACTATTGAAATGCTTGTATTGTTCGAGAATGGTGTCAATAATATTCTTTTCGTTGCCATGCTCGAGATCTGCTGGCGTTCCCTGTATCACGAAGCTATTTTTTCCAAATGGTTCGATACTGTATCCTAACTCCTGCAGATCATTTGTCAATTCTCCGAGTAGTATTGCATCAGCCGGTGCAAGCTCCAGCGTGATCGGAAACATGCTCCTCTGTGTGGCAATGGGTTTACCGTGACTGGCAGCGTCCAATTGTTCGTACAAAACCCTCTCATGTGCCGCCTGCTGGTGTATTAGGAGGAAACCATTTTGAGAAGGGAGAATGATATAGGTATTTAATAGTTGGGATAATTCCACGTCCTCCGACAATACCGGTCCGCTATTCTTATTTGTAATGTCAGGACCGGCGCCTAATCCTGCCTCGCTGAACTGTTGATCCTGGTAATTTTTCCAATGCTTTAACTCTGTCCTCTCCGACGACTCAATGAAATGGGCCTGGTGCTTTTGAGTAAACCCTTTATAAAGTGAAGTGGCCGCTGCAGCCGAGCGCCTTTCTTCTGTGAAAGGTTGTTGTATGGAAGATAGTTGCTGAATACTCGCATCGAGATCGAAATCGAGTGTTGGCGTCACGCTGAACTGAGCAAGAGCATGCTTCACGGCTGCCTGTACAAATGCGTAGATGATCTTCTCATCTTCAAACTTTATCTCTTGCTTCGTTGGATGTACATTCACATCTACCTGCGTAGGATCGAGGTCGATGAACAGCACATACATAGGAAAACTATCGCTCGGGATCATTTCCTGGTAGGCGTTCATTACCGCGTGGTTGAGATATGCACTCTTGATGAAGCGATTATTGACAAAGAAATACTGATCACCTCTGGTCTTCTTCGCAGTATCCGGTTTACCTACGAAACCATAGATATTCATATAGTCCGTCTCTTCTTTTACGGTGACAAGCCTGGCGGTATAATTAGTTCCGAGCAACTGCACGATGCGTTGCTTCAGGCTTCCGGCCTCGAGATGAAAAAGCTGTTGACCGTTGGCAGTGAGTGAAAAGAATATAGTCGGGAATGAGAGGGCAACTCTCGTGAATTCATCTACGATGTGACGCATCTCGGCAGCATTGCTCTTCAGGAAATTCCTCCTGGCTGGAACATTAAAAAACAGGTTCTTCATCGCTATGCTTGTTCCTGTTGGAGAAGCAACTGGCTCCTGTTTCTTCACGGAACTATTCTCAATCTCGATGTATACCCCAGTTTCATCCTCTGGGCGTTTTGTCTTTACCTCCACCTGCGCTACTGCAGCGATGGAGGCCAGCGCCTCGCCTCTGAAACCCATCGTCTTGATATGGAAGAGATCGTCAATGTTTCGGATCTTGGAAGTGGCATGGCGCTCAAAGCACATGCGCGCATCAGTCTCACTCATGCCGATGCCATTGTCGATGACCTGGATCAGTGATTTTCCGGCGTCTTGTACAAAAAGCCTGATCTCCGTAGCGCCAGCGTCTACTGCGTTCTCGAGCAACTCTTTAACGGCACTGGCCGGACGTTGAATGACCTCACCAGCGGCAATCTGGTTGGCGATATTATCTGGCAGTAAAAAAATTTTATCAGGCACAATAACTTCTCCTTCAGCCTCAAAAATACGGGATTTGCCAGCATCGCTAAGCTGCCCCTCGCTCCCGCCTTCGCTTCGCCACGGCGGGCAGGCCCGCTTTGTTTCTCGCTCTGTTCCTGTTTTCTGTTTCTGTTCCTGTTCCTGTTTCTGTTTCTGTTCCTGTTTCTGTTTCCTCACTCTTGACAGGAGTAGGTAAAGAAATTAAAACAGAAACAGGAACAAGAACAGAGCGAGAAACAGGAAATGAGACTGCGCCGCATGACATCCGTATCCTCATTAGGGAAATGTGAAAAATCTGCACTGCCGCAGATTTTACCGAATTACCGGTAGCCAATAAGTGCTGATTATGTTAACTTGTGTCGCAATAATTCAGCGACATGAAAAAGTTATTAGTAGCCTTTCTTCTCCTGTCCGCGTCTGTTTCATCGTTCTCCCAGTATAAGAGCAATCTTAGCCAGGCCAAATGGGTCGATAGCGTTTTCGGGTCGCTGAGTGATGATGAGAAGATATCCCAGTTAATGGTAATTCGCGCACACTCAAACCTCGGACCGGATCACGTTGCCAAAGTCGTAAATGATATTACTAAGTATAATGTAGGTGCGTTATGTTTCTTCCAGGGTGGACCGGTTAGACAAGCCAACCTTACCAATTATTACCAGCGCATAGCGCGGACCCCCTTGATGGTGACCATCGATGGCGAGTGGGGGCTTGGAATGAGGCTCGACAGCGTGACGAAGATGCCGTACCAGCTAACACTCGGCGCATTGACCAATGATGAAGTAGTGTACGAAATGGGACTCGCTGTTGGCGAACAATGCAAGCGACTGGGTATTCATGTTAACTATGCTCCCGTAATCGATATCAACAATAATCCTAACAATCCAGTGATTGGGTATCGATCTTTTGGAGAGGATAAGAATAAGGTCGCAAGATTCGGTGTAGCATATATGAAAGGGATGCAGGACGCAGGCATCATGGCCTGCGCAAAACACTTCCCAGGTCATGGTGATGTAGATGTCGATTCACACTTCGATCTTCCCGTAGTAAACAAGACACTTGAGCAATTGGATTCACTGGAACTAATGCCCTTCCAGGCGATATTTAAAGCGGGTGTCGGGAGCGTTATGATCGCTCACCTCTTTATTCCCGCAATTGACAACACTGCGAATCGTGCCACATCCATTTCAAAGAATAGTGTAACGGAACTCCTCAGGAACAAGATGGGTTATGATGGCCTTACTTTCACTGATGCTCTCGAGATGAAGGGAGTCGCGAAATATTTTCCCGGTGGAACCATTGCCGTAGAAGCACTGATCGCCGGTAATGATATGCTCTGTCTCCCTGAAAGCGTTGCCGAAACTATCACAGCGGTGAAGCAGGCCATCAAGGAAAAAAGACTCAGTTGGAAAGACATCGATTCCAAACTTAGAAAGGTCCTCAACTCGAAGTATGAACTCGGTCTTAACCAGCTAAAGCCTATCGAGACAGAGAACCTGCTGAATGATCTGAATGCAAAGACTAATAGTATCAGGTACGAAACGGCCAGACAAACGATTACTGTTTTAAAAAATCCACCCTTCCCACTTCCGCTAACTACCGAAAAGAAGATCGCGTATGTAGGCGTAGGTACTGCTCACGGGAATGACTTCGCGAAGAGACTACAGGAAGACCTGGATGCGGACAATTACTTTTTCTCATACAAAGATGGCAGCAAAGAATCGGGTCAGTTAATCGACAACATTCGAAAAGGCAACTACGAGGCCGTGATCATTGGCGTGCACGAGTATAGCCTTCGCCCCTCAAATAACTACAACATTAGTGCTTCTGCCATAGACCTCGTTAATCAACTGCAAACATTCAACCCCGCGACGTTCATTTTCGGTAATGTACTTGCCACATCCAATTTTTGTTCGGCAAAGAACATCGTTGCATGCTACCAGGATGATGACATCACGCGTAATGTCGCTGCCGATCTGCTTGAAGGCAAGTTCATCGCCAAGGGCACGCTTCCCGTCACGGTATGCAATATCAAATACGGTGAGGGTATCGCATATGGTGGCATAAAGCCTGCGATGCCTGTACTAAGAGAAAGTAAATTCCAGACAATCGATTCTATCGTGAGTGATGGCATTGCCAAAAAGGCTTTTCCCGGTTGCGTAGTGCTGGCCGTCCACAAAGGCGATATCGTCTACCACAAAGCTTTTGGGAGTTTCGCTTATGATTCACCCCAACCGATGAACCTTGAAAGCATCTTTGATCTGGCTTCTGTGACAAAGATCTCTGCGACAACTGTAGCAGTAATGAAACTGTATGAAGAAGGAAAACTAAATCTAAAAAAAAGACTCGGTGATTATCTCCCGATTGTGAGAGGCACCGATAAGGCTAACCTCCAGATCGACGACATCTTACTTCACCAGGCTGGTCTCGTTCCTTTCATACCTTTCTACAGGGAGACCATCGACTCCGCCACCGGAACTCCTAACCCCGCTATTTATAGTGAAAAGTCGAAGCCAGGTTATACACTCCGCGTCGCGGAGAATCTTTACCTGCGAAATGATTGGAACGATACCATCATGAGTCGCATCCTGAAAAGTCCAGTAGGACCAGCCAATAAATATTCCTATAGCGACAACGACTTCATTTTTCTTGGAAAAATAGTAGAAGCATTGTCGGGCATGAGTCTGGATGAATACGTTCAAAAAAATTTTTATAACCGGCTTGCAATGACCACCACCGGTTATAAGCCGAGGGCTAGGTTTGTAGTTGATCGCATCGTTCCCACCGAGACGGAGAAACATTTCCGTCGGCAAACGATCCAGGGTGATGTACATGATGAAGGAGCGTCACTGTTCGGTGGAGTTGCTGGACACGCGGGCCTTTTTTCAAATGCCTATGACCTGGCAATGCTCTATCAGATGTTGCTAAACGAAGGCGAGTTCAATGGAGAGCGATATCTTAAACCCGAGACTATAAAGTATTTTACTGCTTATCACAGCAATGTTAGTCGTAGAGGACTTGGTTTCGATAAGCCCGAGAAAGACAACGCAACAAGGAAAGAACCTTATCCTTCCGTAAACGTTTCACCACAGGCATTCGGTCATACTGGTTTCACCGGCACATGCGTGTGGGTAGATCCCAAAACGGAACTTGTATACATCTTTCTTTCAAACCGGGTAACTCCAACGCGTGATAATCCGCGTCTCGGTCAACTCCTGATCAGGGGAAAGATCCAGGATGCCATCTACCAGGCCATCGAAAAATAATTATTCACCTTTCTCAGGACGCGGTGGTCGCGGCTGATTTGGAGGACGCCTGCCGGGAGAATTTCGTTGTTGATTTGGAGGACGTTGCTGATTTGGGTTTTGTGGTCTGTTATCAGGAGGTCTTTGTTGATTAGGTCGTGGCCCACGTTGTTGACCGCGTTGCTGATTCCCACCCTGGCCTGGGCCACCTTGCCCCTGACCACCTTGGCCTTGACCGCCTTGCCCTTGACCGCCCTGGCGTGGTTGATTCGAACGTTGCTGATTGCCACCTCCATCTTGTGGTCTCTGTTGTGAACGCTGACCCTGGCCTCCGCCTCCTCTTTGTTGTTGTTGCTGGCGACGTTTCTTATCGGCAGTCTTGTCTAGACTACGCAAAGTGATCTGACCAACCACATCAACGAACTCGGGTTCAACTTCCTTTGGTTTATTGGAAGTTACCTCAACTGTTTCCAACGCATCTGGGACGATGCCTTGTTGATTTAGCGCTTTTATCTTCTTTACGCTCTCTATTGAAACAGGGTACTGCTTTGTGCTGTCTGGCAGCGTATACCACATCAGGTTTTTGAAAATGTCTTTCTTTATGAGAAACGCGTTGCCTTTCGCGATCTGTAGCAGGTCGCAGTTATCTGGGAAATGTTGTAATGCGTCGAGGTAAGTATCGAGCTCATAGTTGAGGCAACATTTTAGTCTTCCACATTGCCCACTCAACTTCGTTTGATTGATGGAGAGGTTCTGATACCGGGCGGCGGCGGTATTTACAGATTTAAAATCCGTGAGCCATGTGCTGCAGCATAGTTCACGGCCGCAACTTCCGATGCCTCCTACCTTGCCGGCTTCCTGTCTGGCACCGATCTGCCGCATCTCAACCTTTACCTTGAATTCCGATGCATATATTTTTATCAGCTCGCGAAAATCCACCCTTCCGTCTGCTATGTAAAAGAAAGTAGCCTTCCTTCCATCTGCCTGCATCTCGACCTGGCTGATTTTCATATCCAGCCTCAGTTGACGAGCTATTGCCCTGCTGCGAATCACCGCCTCCGGCTCGCGCGCCTTGTTTTGGCGCATGAGATCGAGATCCCGGTCCGTAGATGGACGCAGTACTTTCTTCATCTCAGGGTTATCTTCCTTGATAGCTCTTTTCTTCATCTGTAGCCTCACGATCTCACCAGTCAGGGAGACTTCGCCCACGTCGAAGCCACTCACACCCTCTACTGATATCATCTCCCCTTTTTCGAACGGTTGTAAAGTCGCATTTCGGAAAAAATCTTTCCGGGTACCCTGGTTGAAACTCACCTCAATTACATTGCAGGCCATATCTACGCCAACGATAGGCAAGTTTCTGAGCCAGTCATATGTATTCATACGGTTGCAGCCGCCAGTGCTACATCCTCCATTACTTTTGCATCCGTTAGGTTTTCCGCCTTTAGCGGAAGTGCCACAATTACTACATCCCATTATGAAACGTTGAACGTTTAATGTTTAAAGTTTAGGACCACGAACAGTGTCTACTAAGCTAGCCGTCAGCGATGAGAGAGGGCATGAGTATTATGAACCCGGCTGCAGAATATCTATTAGGCTTTTGTTGCGTCGCACTCTTGTACGTCCATACCGCTATTCAGCATAGGAAGCTGAACAACAGGAGTAATATATATAGAAGCGAATACCACAATAAGAATTTTATAGATGATTCCGAAGCAGGTGCCCACTCACGAAATTCCACACTCACTTGCCTGTTTTCCTCAATCTGTCAAAAATACAATTTTGTCCCGAATGATATGGTATAACTTGATGGTGAGGGCATGGAACAAGATTTTGGCATTAGCGTTCCTCTCTATATAATAGGCAGCCCTGTCGAGCTCCTCGATTATGGCCTGTTGCTGCTCCACCCCGGCAATCTTGTTCAACCGGTCCGCAAAATCCCGCTCCTTTTCTGGAATACCCGGATCGTGGTCGATCAACCGCAGCCTTACGGCCTGTTCCAGCAGGTGGTTAAAATAGCGCAGAAATTGCTTTTGCTTTTCCCGGCCCATCTTGCTGATTTCCTCCACCCACTTGGTCTGGGCGATAGGGCCAGTCTTAAGCATCGCATTAAGCCAGTCACGCAACAGGCTCTGCCAGTCCTCGTCGGCGTGCTGCATCATCTGCAAAGCCTCGCGATAATTCCCTTCGCTCACGCTCGCTACCTGCCGCGCTACGTCCTGCGGGGTCTTGTTTCTTTCTACTAATGCCGCCTCAACTTCCCCGACCTCAAGTGTAGGAATACGTACCAATTGGCAGCGGCTAAGGATGGTCGGCAGTATCAACGACTCATTCTCGGCAGCCAGTATAAATAATGTATTAGGAGGTGGCTCCTCTATCAACTTTAATAACTTGTTTCCCTCATTGCCAAGGTACTCCGGCATCCAGAGAATAAGGATTTTGTACTCACTTTCGAAACTCTTAAGGTTAAGTTGCTTTATAATATCATTACACTCATTCGCTGTAATGTTGCCTTGCTTATTTTCCGCACCAATGAATTGCAACCAGTCGTATACGTTTCCATACATATAGCCTTTTACAAACTCGCGCCATTCTGTAATATAATCTGCGCTGATTGGAGGGGTGCCGGTCTTTTTGGTGACGACGGGGTAACTAAAGTGTATATCAGGGTGAACCAGTTGATTGGCCTTTAAACACGCTGGACAGAGGCCGCATGAATCCCCAAGTGTAGCCGCGGGCGAGGCCTGTGGTTCATCACCGAAGAGGGACGCGCCAATTTGGTGTTGCGATTTGCCATTCACTTTTTCGCACACCACATATTGAGCAAAGGCTAGCGCTAGTGGGAGGACGCCGCTTCCCTCCCTTCCCAGGAAGAGTAAGGCATGGCTTAAACGATTATGCTGGACGAGCTCAACCAGGTTCTTCTTCACTTCGTCCTGGCCAATGATTTCTTTCAATTGCATCAGTCATTATTTATTCTACCGATTCAAGCTCAAACTTAAAATCCTTTCTTCGGTTCTTCAGGGATCTGGTACAGAATTCTAGGGCTATGAATTTAAACCGAATGCCCATGATAGCAAAATAAAAAGCCATCCCGCGGGGATGGCTTACAATAAGTTTTTTCCTGAGATCAATTCAGGTACTTTAGTATCTCTTCGCTCAATGGTTGCGTCTTCGGAGAGAAAGTGGCGATCAGGTTGCCCTTTTCATCAACGAGGAATTTTCCAAAATTCCAATTAACGGGATCCGCAAGACCCTTCGCTTTCGCCTCACCCTTCAAATACTGGTAGATCGGAGCAACATCATCGCCCTTTACAGATATTTTATCGGCCATTGGGAAAGTGACACCATAGTTCTTCGAGCAGAACTCCTTTATCTCGGTACTCGTTCCTGGTTCCTGTCCACCGAAGTTATTCGCAGGAAATCCAACGATCACAAGTTTGCCTTTATACTTCTCATATAACTTCTCGAGGTCGTTATACTGCGGAGTGTTACCACATTTCGATGCCGTATTAACGATCAGGATCTTCTTTCCTTTAAATGAAGAAAAGTCTATGTCATTCCCGTCAAGTCCTGGCACTTTGAAGTCGTAGATTGAACTCCCAGTCAGTGTAACCGACAGTAGCAAAGAGATAAGTAGTGTTTTCATGTCTGTAAATTTAATTTTTAACCCGGGCGTTAAAGGTACACCGTTTATGTGTGTTGTGACACAAAAAGCGGGCAGCTTGTTATGGTTGTTTTTCGAAACATCCGAGGTCTGGCGGGCCGACGTTTCTTGGCTTACCTTCCAGGTCAAACACCAATCCTGTATTGATTCCCTTATCGATAGCAGGTGATGGCGGTGGTCCCGGCTTCAGCCGAAAATCATAAATCTGCCTCGATACATCAATGGTGTCGAATAAAGGATCGGAAGGATTGATGTTGCTTACGTTAGTGGTGATCGCCGCAGGTGGTGACTGTACCTTCCATAAGTTGTTACTGAAGTTCACCAGGAATAAATTGCCTCCCGTATTTGCGGACCTGGTCACCACTACCTCGCTATCCGGTGTTCCATTGGCTCCCCAGAGTATGCTATTACGAAAAACTACATCGAGATTTCGCACTACGTCATTAATATCCTCATTGCGAATGCTCAACACCGGGTCGCGGTGTAAGATGTACATATTCGAATAAGAAGCCACTGTACAATGATTGAAATCATAATTCCCTCCGAGAAGCACGACATTCTTTCCGCAATTCGTCACCAGGCAATTGCGTGCTTTGATGCTGGAGTTTGAACCGATGATACCTGCATCATATGCATTATCGATCAAACACTCGTTGAGAACCACCTTAGGATTTGCATTAGGCGATGGGTCAAGCGAAACTATCGCCTGGTATGAATTCCTTATAAATGCAAAATTTATAACGTTGTCGCGACTTGTAGCTGTGAAGAAGATTCCAGGCCAGGATGCTGGATAGCTTCGATATGGCTCGTCGAGCCTGTCGCCGCTAAAAGTTACACGGTCCGCCGTGTCCTTTAGTCCATTCACCTGCAGACTCCCGTCGATAATTATCGGTGCATCGGCATGAATGTAAATGCGGCATCCTTTTTCAATGGTGAGCTTACGGCCCTGGTTTACGCGCAAATACCCGAGTATGACATATGGCAGATCGTTCGTCCATGTCTCATCAGCCAGTACTTCCTTGTTTCGCAGGAAATGCGCATTCTGTCCCCACGCCTCCAACTGTACAAGCCTGTCATTTCCATTGTAGCTCACCTGTATGCTATCGCGAACAACAAAGGGCAGGTTAGGCGTGGCGGGATTTATGTTGACCTGGACAAAGACATAAATACTGTCGTTAGCTTCGATGTCAATATTGGTGGCATGCTGGGTTGCAAGGCCATCTACATTCATCTTGAATGGAGACGTGGCCCCGCCCATGATTTTCACTGAACTTAACCTTAGCTTCTGGTTATTCTCATTTACAATCTTGAAAAATCGTGTGACGGACCCGGAAGAAGTAAAAACCGTGTCGTACTTCAGTGTATCGGCTGTAATTGTGACTCTCGCATCAGGCGCGGTAATGAAGCTATCCTTTCTACATGCATGCAATAAGATCACAGCGGCCAGGATAGATATTAGTAGGGCTTTCATTGGTTACCAAAAATAATAGAACTAAGCCACATTAACGAGCGGCGAAGCAAAGAGTCGCAATGCTGAGGCGCACATCCCGACCTTTTAACATCTCCGCGCCACATGCCTCGAGGGTTGCCCCGGTAGTGATGACGTCATCCACCAACAGCAAGTGTTTCCCGGAAATGAGTTCGTTGTCAAGAATAATGAAGTTGCCTTCCATATTCTTCCATCGTTCTATCCTCCCTTTATTGGTTTGCGAATCGGTACTATGGGTCCTCGCGATGGCTGAGGTCATGATCGGGATCTTCAGTATTTCCGCGATTCCCTGGCAAAGGATTTCCGCCTGGTTGAAGCCCCGCTTCTTTTGACGAGACAGGAAAAGGGGAAGTGGTAAAAGCGCATCCACGTCAAATCGTCCTGAAGACTGGATGTGGTTTCCCATCATCCTGCCGAGCTGGCGGCCAAGTTCTTTGTTTCCCCTGTATTTAAATTCATGCATGAGATGTTGAATCAACGATTCCGAAGTAAAATAGTAGGATGCAGTAGCGCCGGAAAGCGGAAGACGACCCCAAAACTTCTTTTCTACGGGATTATCAGGATGAAATTCGAATCTTGTATCGGGAAGTGAGTCAAGGCAACGAAGACAAAGCGTGGTTTCAGTAAAGGGAAGGTCGCCGCCACATCCTGTGCAGACCTGGGGGAATAATAAATGAAACAAGGAATGCCCAACCTCACTAATCGCAAACATCAGAAAAGATATTTATACACTTCCTCGACCCTACCCATAGTAATGATCTCTATATTGAACTTCTTGCGAGCTAGCCCTTTTTGATTGTATTTGGAAAGAATGATCTTTTCAAATCCTAATTTTTCGGCTTCCGCAATTCTCTGATCAATCCTGTTCACAGCCCTTATTTCGCCGCTCAATCCTATTTCCCCTGCAAAGCATATGTGCGGATGGGGCAGTGCCACATCTTCATAGGAAGACAGCAATGCACACAATACCGCCAGGTCGATCGAGGGGTCCTCGACCTTGATGCCTCCTGCAATATTTAGAAAAACATCTTTGACGCCAAAGTGAAAACCACCACGTTTTTCCAGTACTGCCAACAGTAATTGAAGTCTTCTTAAGTCAAATCCACTCACTGTTCGCTGCGGTGTACCATAGACAGATTGTGTGACGAGTGCCTGCACTTCAATAAGGAGCGGCCGCATGCCCTCGATCGTTGCAGCAATCGCGATTCCACTAAGCTGATCCTCCTTTTGAGTGATTAAGATCTCACTTGGATTCGCTACTCCTTTCATCCCCTCATCCGTCATCTCATAAATTCCAAGTTCGGCAGTACTGCCGAAACGATTCTTTAATGTACGGAGAATGCGGTAGGCATAATGACGATCTCCCTCGAATTGTAATACAGTGTCTACCATATGCTCGAGGATCTTGGGACCGGCTATACTTCCTTCCTTTGTTATATGTCCTATCAGGATGACGGGTGTGTTCGTCTCCTTGGCGAATCGCTGGAATTCTGCAGCGCATTCCCTGATCTGTGATACACTCCCAGGTGATGAATCAATAAAAGGTGTCTGTAGCGTTTGGATCGAGTCGACAATGACGAGTTGAGGCCTTAACTTTTTTATTTCCTGGAAGATCGTCTGAGTGGAAGTCTCCGTGAGGAGGTAGAAATTCTCATTCTTCAATTTCAACCTGTCTGCTCGCATCTTTATCTGCTGCTCACTTTCTTCTCCACTTATGTAGAGAACGGTCGCACTCTTCAACCACAAACCATTTTGCAGAAACAAGGTTGACTTACCGATGCCGGGTTCACCAGCTACAAGAATAATGCTGCCTGGAACGATTCCACCTCCAAGTACGCGATTCAATTCACCATCACTCGTCACCAATCGTTTCTCTTCGCTGCTTTTTATTTCATTAAGTGAAACTGTCCTGGTTGATCGTTTATCATCATTATACTCTTTCCAACCATTATTATTTTTTGCCACATCCTTTTGCATCAACTCTTCCACGAAACTGTTCCACTGACTACATGAAGGACATTGACCAACCCATTTCACACTTTCATAACCGCAGTTTTGACAGAAGAAAGCAGTTTTAACTTTACTCATGATCTAAAGGTAAACTATCAAAAAATGAGACGAAAAAAAGAAGAAATGTGAAGGATGAACCCGTTGATTATTAGTGATTCGTAAAAAGTAAAAAGGGCCAATCTTATCGATTGACCCCTTTACTTACTAACCCATTAAATTCTATAGCTAAGTTACAATTCTGTGCAACATTTCAAAATAAATTTTTTATTCTGTGAATAACTTTGGCGCTGAAGCAGGTTAAATACGACAGTATCTCTGGGGAAAAATAATAAGTTATAAATATTTGTTAATCAGATAATTAAATCTTATTTGCTTTACTCATTTCCTTTCATTTTTTTTTGATAAAGATGTTTTTAAAATGACAAAACGGCTGAAAAACAAGCTTTAATCTAAATGGTAACAGATTT
>JACMKU010000058.1 GCA_014379965.1 Chitinophagaceae bacterium | reverse complement strand
TCATGTTAATCCCTAAGATCCGTTGAAAGCAATTCATATTAGGGTGCCGCTAGCTATAATCTAAGTCTTTTTCTTCAAGCAAGCTATTCTTTGCGCCTTTGCGAAACTTTGCGTCTTTGCGTGAAACCGAAACCAACACATTTCCTTAGCTTTGCTCCTCCCGGTTTATTAAAAATTTCTAATGGACATCACAGTAAAAACCGCCCAACAACTCCGTCTCACTGAACAGGAGTTTGAACTAATAAAAGAACGACTTGGCCGCACTCCCAACTTCAATGAGCTCTGTGCCTTTTCGGGTATGTGGAGCGAACATTGCAGCTATAAGAATTCGATCAAATGGCTGAAGACCCTTCCAAGAGAAGGAGGCAGGATGTTGGTGAAAGCAGGCGAGGAGAATGCGGGTCTTATGGACATCGGTGGCGGACTCGGCGTCGTGTTCAAGATCGAATCACACAACCATCCTTCTGCGATCGAACCCTTCCAGGGTGCAGCGACAGGAGTAGGAGGTATTCATCGCGACATCTTTACCATGGGAGCAAGACCTATCGCGGCGCTCAACTCATTACGTTTCGGAAACCTCGAAGAAGATAAGACGCAACACCTGCTGTCTGGTGTAGTACATGGAATAGGACATTATGGAAATTGTTTCGGCGTACCTACAGTCGGAGGCGAGATCTATTTCGATCAGTGTTATCATACCAACCCATTGGTCAACGCAATGAGCGTGGGTATTGTTAAGGCCGGTGAGACTGTATCGGCTACTGCGGCGGGAAAAGGCAACCCGGTTATGTTCGTCGGAAGTGCTACTGGTAAAGATGGCATCGGTGGCGCATCATTCGCATCTGCCGACATTACTGCCGAAAGTGCACAGGATCTTCCTGCCGTGCAGGTTGGTGATCCATTCCAGGAAAAGAAATTGCTCGAGGCATGTCTTGAAGTTATTCAAACGGGTGCCGTCGTAGGCATGCAGGATATGGGCGCGGCTGGAATCATATGCTCCACTTCTGAGATGAGCGCGAAAGGAGAAGTAGGTATGCGGATCGATCTGGACAAGGTGCCCACGCGACAGGCGAACATGAAAGCCTGGGAATTATTATTAAGCGAAAGCCAGGAGAGAATGTTACTGGTCGCCATCAAAGGCCGCGAGAAGGAAGTACAGGATGTATTCGACAAATGGGATCTTCCTTGTTCCGTGATTGGCGAGGTAACTGACGACGGAATTCTTAACTTCTATATGCAGGGGGAACTGGCTGCATCCCTTCCCGCCTACGACCTGGTATTGGGTGGAGGTGCTCCAGTGTATGATAGAGAATACAGTGAGCCGGCTTATTTTAATGAGATAAAAAAATTCGATCCTTCAACTATAGAAGTTCCCGGTAACTTCAAGATCATCGCGGAGCAGATCATACGACTTCCGTCAATAGCGTCGAAGCGTTGGATATATACGCAATACGATAGCATGGTGGGGACGGTCAATTCGTCTACAAATCATCCTGCCGACGCTACAGTAGTGATAGTGAAAGGAACGAAGAAAGGTATTGCCGTCACTACAGACTGCAACAGCCGTTATGTGTATGCCGATCCATATAAAGGAGCGATGATCGCAGTGAGTGAGGCGGCAAGGAATATCGTTTGTAGTGGCGGACAACCACTCGGCGTGACCAACTGTCTCAACTTTGGTAATCCTTACGATCCTGAGGTGTATTACCAGTTCGTACACGCTGTGAAAGGCATGGGCGAGGCATGCAGGAAGTTCGATACACCGGTTACTGGTGGTAACGTCAGTTTCTATAACCAAAATCCTGACGGTCCCGTTTACCCGACTCCAACTATCGGCATGGTAGGTCTTTTAGAAAACATCGATGAGAAGATGACGCTAGACTTCAAAAACGAGGGAGATGTGTTATATGTTCTTGGTAAGATGACGAGTGACATTAATTGTTCCGAATATCTGCATAGGATCTGTGGCGTGGATCACTCACCCGCTCCCCATTTCGAACTGGAGGATGAGTTCCAGCTACAGCAAAAGGTACTGCAACTTATTTCCAAAAAACTTGTACGGTCCGCTCACGATGTGAGTGAGGGTGGGTTGTTCGTTACACTTTGCGAGAGCGGCTTCAACTGCGAACTTGGATTCTCCGTAATCACCAATAACAGCTACCGCAAGGATGGCTGGCTTTTCGGTGAAGGTCAAAGCAGGATATTGGTCAGCGTGCACCTTGCAAAAGTTGAGGATTTTGAGGCAGCACTAGGCGACCTCCCATTTGAGAAGATCGGAGTGGTAACTACCGGTGAAATGATGATCGATGGCGACTTCTGGGGAACCATCGATTGGTGGAAGGAGGAATATGACACTGCTATTGAAAATTATCTTAGCAAAGAGGAGGCGGGAGCCGCGTTGATCCCGATCTGACCTCACATCATCTCTTAGATTCTTCACAGGATTTATCCTTTAATATTTATTCTTCAACTACATGGATAGGAATTCGGTCATTATGGTTACCGGTGCGGCGGGATTTATCGGAAGCTGCATGACGGGTTTTCTCAATGAGAAAGGTTTCAACCGGCTAATCATCGTCGATGACTTTAGTGAGGCAGACAAGGAAGCCAACTACCGTGATAAGACTTTCAAATGGAAGGTTGAGAGAAATGAACTCTTCCAATGGCTGGAGTCGGCCACAATAACTATCGATTTCGTATTTCACCTGGGTGCAAGAACTGATACCACTGAGTTCGACTATTCCATACACGAGGAATTGAATGTGGAATATTCGAAAAAGATTTGGTCGTATTGTGCTAAACACTCCATTCCATTGGTGTATGCCTCATCGGCCGCTACTTATGGTAATGGCGAGCTTGGTTATTCCGATGATCATTCACTGGTTGATCGTCTTCAGCCGCTGAATCCTTATGGGGTGTCGAAGAATGAGTTCGACAAATGGGCACTGCAACAACCCACCGCGCCTCCGTATTGGTCGGGGTTGAAGTTCTTCAATGTTTACGGACCGAATGAATATCATAAGGCGAGAATGGCGAGCGTGATCTTTCATTCTTTTATCCAGATACTGGATAAGGGGAAGGTGCGTCTGTTCCGTTCACATCGTCCCGATTTCAAAGATGGCGAACAGCTGCGCGATTTTATTTATGTGGAGGACGTGCTCGCGGTCTGTTATTGGTTCATGCAAGTGTGGAGTGGGGGATCGCCTGCTGCAAACGTGGCGTCCGGGCTGTATAATCTTGGAACGGGTAAAGCGAGAAGTTTCAATGACCTCGTGACCGCCATTTACACGGCTCTTGGAAAGGAAGTCAACATCGAATACTTCGATACGCCGATGGATATCCGGGACAAGTATCAATATTTCACTGAAGCCGATATGGCCAAGCTGCGCGAAGCCGGATATGATAAGGAGTTTTATTCTTTGGAGAAAGGGGTAGAGGATTATGTGATCAAGTATTTAAGGGGACGTAATTATTATTGAATAGAGACCGGAAGACCGGAAGTCGGAAAGTCCGAAAGACCTGTCTAAACTTCAGGAATGATTAAAGTGTAGAGCTGGTCTTTCGGACTTCCGGTCTTTCGGTCTCTCGGTCTCCCGCCTGCGATCTCCCGCCTCCCGCCTCTCATCTACTTCTTCGGCATCAACACCCCGTCAATCACATAAGTAACACCATTACTCGAAATCACATCAGCAGTAGTAATGTTAGCCGTATTTCCTTTCGCATCCTTCACCATCCATTTTCCATCTTTATTCCAGATAGAAATCTCTTCACCCTGTACGGTCTTGAGCATTTGACCATCTTTAAGATCGGTCGACCTGTATGAACCAGATACCACGTGATAGGTTAGGATGTTGGTAAGCGCTGACTTGTTTTCTGGCTTAACCAGGTTGTCTACCGTTCCTGCAGGCAACTTTTGAAATGCATCATTCGTTGGAGCGAATACGGTAAAAGGTCCGCTTCCTTTCAATGTCTCTGCCAGTCCGGCGGCCTTCACAGCTGCAACGAGCGTAGTATGGTCTGTAGAATTTACGGCATTGTCTACAATATCTTTAGAAGGAACCATCATTGCACCACCAACCATGACGCCTGTCTCTTGCGCGGGTGTGGTGGCATCTTGTTTTACCGTAGTGGTATCTGTCTCGGTAGTCTTCTCGCTTTCATTGTTGCAGGAAGTGGCAACTGAAGCGGAGATTAAAATTGCTGTAAGCAGCGGGAACATGTTACGTTTCATAAAAAAATTTTGATTTTAGTTCAATTGAAAAACTCATTTACGGAAATTGAGGATGGACGGATTTAGGAAGGAGATGAGTTAGGATTTACAGGTTATGGGTTAAGAGTTATGGGTTACGGGTGACCTCCTTTGGAATACCTGTTCGGGTAAGGAATCCATAACACATAACCCATAACTCGTAACTGATTCTCCCCTTGTATCTTTACAAAAATTCAGCTCATGGGTAAGAAGATATCTATCATAGGAGGAGGTAATCTTGGATCTGCCATCGCAGAAGGCCTACTGGTCAGCAAGTTTAGCAAGGTCTCAGAACTCATGGTCACCAAGAGGAATACCTCAACTCTTCGGACCCTTAAGGACCAGGGAGTGGAGATTACCGATAACAACGTCGCGGCCGTGAAGAAAGGAGATGTGATCATCCTGGCGGTGAAACCATTCCAGGTATCCGAAGTGCTATCGGCAATAAAGAAGGAACTGACCGGGAAGAAGATATTGATTTCTGTAGTGACCGGTGTCACTATCGAAGAAATGGAAGGTATCGTGGGACGCAAAATCCCACTATTCAGGGCGATGCCAAACACGGCTATTGCCATCCGGCAGAGCATGACCTGCATTTGTAATAAAGATGCGAGCAGTGCCGACATAAAATATGTCGAGAACCTATTCAGCCAATTGGGAAAGGTGGTCACCATAGATGAGAAATTGATGGAAGCATCCACCATCCTTGGCGCTTGTGGTACTGCCTACGCCATGCGTTATATTCGCGCGAGTATACAGGGAGGCATCGAAATAGGATTCGATGCACCTACGGCCTCCCTTATTGCAGCGCAAACAGTCAAGGGCGCAGCTCAGTTATTATTGGAGAAAGGATCGCACCCTGAGCAGGAGATAGATAAGGTGACAACACCTAAAGGTTGTACCATAGCGGGCTTGAATGAGATGGAACACCAGGGGTTTAGTTCGTCGTTGATACGGGGGATTGTTGCGAGCTATAAGAAAATTGCGAAGGACTAAACAAAGACCGGAAAGTCGGGAAGACCGAAAGTCCGAAAGACCAGTATGTATTTATAACCTTCCCTATTTTAAAGAATCCAAAAGCTAGAGAAGTCTTTCGGACTTCCGGTCTTCCGGACTTGAATCTCATTGGCATAGAAGCTGCATATATGCAGATGCATGCAATCATTGTTTATAAACGATCCCACCTTTCATTACGAATGTGACCTTACCGAATACTTTGGGATCAGTCAGCGGATCTCCATCCACGGCAATGATATCCGCTAGTTTTCCTTGCTCTATACTACCGAGCTTGTCCCGCTCGCCCAGCAATTCCGCCGCGCTAACGGTTGCGGCCTTGATAGTCTCCATCGGCTTCATTCCTGCTTCGATCATATATCCGAACTCCAGCCAGTTCAATCCATGCTTGTAAACACCCGCATCCGTTCCGAAGGCGATCTTTACCCCGGCTTTATATGCCCTCGTTAGTGTGGCCTTGATCTTAGGTCCAATCTCCAGCGCCTTAGGGGCCACCAGGTCGGGGTAGTACCCCGGTTTCTTCGCGGAATCGGCTACGGCAGCGCCGGCAGTAAGTGTTGGAACGTACCAGGTGCCGAACTTCTTAGCAAGAGCCATTGCTTCGTCGTCCATATATGTACCATGTTCTATTGAATTCACCCCGGCCCTGATCGCGCGCTTCATTCCTTCTGCACCATGAGCGTGAACGGCTACTTTGAATCCGTAGTCTTTCGCCATGTCGACAATCGCTTTGATCTCCTCTTCCGTAAACTGTGGATTGCTCGCACTCTTGGCCACGCTCAACACGCCACCGGTTGCTGTAATCTTAATTAGATCAGCGCCTTCCTTGTAACGCTGCCTCACAGCTTTGCGGCAGTCGTCGGGTCCATTAACCACGCCGGCCGCTGGCCCCGGATCACCCATAAGGTCCGCGCGGTTTCCATTGGTCGGATCGGCATGACCCCCTGTAGTCGCGATCGACTTGCCGGCAGTAAATATGCGGGGACCTTTCAAATACCCCCTGTTGATTGCATTACGTAAAGAAATGTTGACACCAGTGCCGCCAAGGTCGCGCACCGTAGTAAAACCAGCCATGAGCGTGACTTCGGCGAACATCACCGATTGGAATGCATAGTCAGCAGGATTGAATGTGTATTCCTGCAAATACCTGTTAGGGTTCGTCTCATCCTCCATGTGAACGTGCATGTCTATCCAGCCAGGCGTGACAGTCTTCGTCTTTAGATCGATCGTTTTGTCGCCTGTACCTGGCTTTGTGAACCCGTTTTCCACATTGGTGATCTTGTCGCGCTCAACCACGATCGTCATATTCTTTTTCGGCTCATCCGATACTCCATCGATCAGTGTGCCGCACCAGATATAGGTCTTCTGCGATATTGCCGCGACGGTGAGTATCAGGCCGATGAACACCAAAGCAAATTTTCTCATGTACGTTAGTATTTGTTTGATTAAAAATACCTGTTTTTTCCACATAGCATAGTTCAGATTTTAGCAGCCGGGAAAATTCACTTAGCTTTGCATGACCTCCCGGAGATTCTTAGTTCTCTATACTTAATTGAAGTATCCGCTTGGTCAATTTGGGTGAGGTTCTACCTTTTCATTTAGTTTATTGATTTCATATTAAAAAGCATACTGCAAGAGCAATATCATTATTGTATTGCCCAACAGAATGGTTTTTAGGTAATATGATTTTTTAAAAAGTTGATCATATGGCTAAGTATATTTTTGTTACAGGAGGTGTTACATCTTCACTAGGGAAGGGTATCATTGCCGCCTCGCTTGCAAAGCTTCTGCAGGCAAGGGGATTCAAAGTGACGATCCAAAAATTCGATCCATATATCAACGTCGATCCCGGTACACTCAATCCCTACGAACATGGTGAGTGTTTTGTGACTGAAGATGGAGCCGAAACGGATCTCGACCTTGGACACTACGAACGATTCCTCAATATTTTTACATCGCAGGCAAATAATGTTACCACCGGCAGAATCTATCAAACTGTTATTAGCAAGGAAAGAGAAGGCGCCTATCTCGGAAAGACCGTTCAGGTTGTACCACATATAACCGATGAGATAAAACGCCGCATGCTCCAGTTGGGACAGGATGGCCGATACGACATCGTGATCACCGAGATTGGTGGAACAGTTGGTGACATTGAGAGTCTTCCATTCGTAGAAGCCGTTCGTCAGCTACAATGGGAATTGCCGGAGGAGGATTCGCTCGTCGTCCACCTCACACTGATTCCATATCTCAAGGCCGCGAAAGAATTGAAGACGAAGCCAACGCAGCATAGCGTGAAGATGCTTAGCCAGGAAGGTGTACATCCCGATATACTGGTTTGTCGCACAGAGCGTACCTTAATGCCGGAACTTAAGCGTAAGATCGCGTTGTTCTGCAATGTGAAGCAGGAGGCCGTCATTGAAGCACTTGATGCTGCTACCATCTATGAGGTTCCATTGCTCATGATGAGAGAGAAACTCGATATCATTTGCATGAAGAAATTCAATCTCACCAATTACAACGAACCCGAGCTCTCCAAATGGAAAGAGTTTCTTGATAAATTAAAATATCCCAAGAGTCGTGTCACTATCGGACTTATTGGGAAATACCTCGAATTGCAGGATGCATATAAATCCATCCTGGAATCATTTGTACACGCCGGGGCGATGAATGAATGCCAGGTGCAGATACTGAACGTACACAGCGAATTCATCACGCATGATAATGTTGCCGAGAAATTAGGCTCATTAGATGGACTACTCGTAGCTCCGGGCTTCGGACATCGTGGCGTAGAGGGAAAGATCGTAGCAGTGAAGTATGCCAGGGAAAATGGTCTGCCATTTTTCGGCATTTGTCTAGGAATGCAAATGGCGGCGATCGAATTCGCAAGGAATGTACTCGGTCTCAAAGAAGCACATTCTACAGAAATGGATCCCGACAGCAGGGAGCCTGTGATCGATCTCATGGAAGAGCAAAAGAAGATCACTGCGAAAGGAGGAACCATGAGACTAGGGGCTTACGCATGTGAACTGAAAAAAGATTCTCTCGCATCCCGCATATATGGCTATTCGCCGATCAGTGAACGTCACCGTCACCGTTGGGAGTTTAACAACAAATATCTCGAGCAATTTGAGCAGGCCGGTATGATTGCCAGTGGAAAGAATCCCGGCACCGGTCTCGTGGAAATCATCGAATTGCCCAAGCACCCGTTCTTCATCGGGGTGCAATATCACCCGGAATTGAAAAGCACGGTAGAAAACCCTCAGCCCATCTTCGTCAACTTCATCAAGGCCGCCAAAGATTATTCGGAGAGAAAGGCGGAGGTGAAGAATCCGTTGTTGCAGAGTGAAATGATTTAGGGGATGGTTGACTATGTTGATTGGTTGATTGGGTTGATTAAGTTGATTAAGTCAGGCAACCTCCGCCTAATCAACCGAATCAACGGAATCAACTCAATCAACTCAATCAACTCATTCAACCGAATCAGCCTAACCTTTCGCCGAATACTCCTTTCCGAACCACCGAACTTCCTATCTTTGCGATCTTTAAATTTTTACCTCTCATGAAGTTTGACCGGAATACCGTCATCGGATTTGTAGTGCTGGCTGCCCTCTTTTTTGGATTCTTTTATTTCAATAGCCAGGAACAGGCAACGTTTCGAAAAGAGCAGGCAAGACTCGACTCGATTTCAAATGCGCAGAAGCCAAAACCAGATCCAACAGTTGCAAAAGTCGATACCACCAGGGGCGATTCCATCAACAAGGTCTACGATAGTGTACGTGCTGGCGGATTCCAGGGCGCAACTGCAGGGAATGAACAAATAACAACCGTAACTACGGAACTCTTCACAATCGCATTTACTAATAAAGGCGCAAGGCCTTTGTGGATCGAATTGAGTAAGTTCAAGAACATGGACAGCGGCCACGTTCGCCTCGCTTCATCAGGATATGATCTAATCAGTTACATGATCAACACCGGCAAGAATGGCGAAGAGCAGACGGCCAACACCGGCGATCTTTATTTTCAACCCGGCCAGGTGACAAAGAATTCAGACGGCAGCACTACTGTGAGCTTCTCACTCAACTCGGCCGATTCGATGAATTCAGCGCCATCGATTCGTCATGAGTACATCGTGAAACCAGACGAGTACATGGTCGACTTCAACATTCACCTCAATGGTGCCGACAAACTGTTGTCACGCGATGATACAAGAACCAAGCTCAACCTTGCGCTTAACTGGCGCTATTCCGCGGCTCAACAGGAAACCGACATCAATTACGAAAAACAGAATACACAGGTAGGATATGTAGAGGATGAAGAATTCGATTATCATACAATAGGAAAACGTAGTTCCATAAATTTCACAGAGCCTGTAAAATGGGTAGGAGTGAGGCAACGATTCTTCAATAGTTACCTCATTGCCAAAGATAATTTTACGTCTGGAACCATGGAGTGGACGGTGCCACCCGATGAGACAAAGGTGATCGTTCAGGCCAACTCAACCTTCCGGTATCAGATGCCAGTGGCTACTTCGGCAAAGGCAGAGTTCAACCTTTTTTACGGTCCTGCTGATTACCGCACACTTAAGAGTTATGACATTAAGATGTCGAAGCTGATCAACCTCGGGCAGGGAATGTATGCATTCGTACGGCCGCTTAACCGCTTTGTCATCCTTCCGGTCTGGGACTTCATCAAAGGGTTTGTCAACAACTATGGTCTCGTCATCGCATTTCTAACCCTGTTCATTCGTCTTGTCATTTCTCCTCTTACCTATAAGAGTTACCTGAGTGGCGCAAAGATGAAAGCGCTTCGCCCGGAGATTGCATTACTGAAGCAGAAGCATGGTAGTGACCAGCAGGCCATGAGCATGGATCAGATGAAATTGTTCCGGGAGGCGGGCGTTAACCCGCTAGGTGGTTGTATTCCGGCATTATTGCAGATACCGATATTCTTCGCGCTCTTTAGTTTCTTCAATGCGGAGCCGGGCCTTCGAGGGGCGGATTTCCTATGGTCGTCCGACCTGTCAGCGTTCGATGCACCGATCAAGTTCGGCATGCATATCCCGTTGCTAGGTTCGCACTTGAGCCTTTTCAACATTACCGCGGTAGTGACCAGCTTCCTGATCTCTATCTACAGCATGAGCATGACGCCTGATCAAAGTAACCCGGTGATGAAGTACATGCCCTACATCTTCCCGGTATTCCTGTTGTTCTTCTTCAACAGTTTGCCATCGGCGTTGACATGGTACTATACTGTCTCGAATCTCGTTACACTAATACTCCAGTTTGTCATTCAGAACTACATCATTGATCATAACAAGATATTGGCTAAGATCGACGAGAACCGGAAGAAGCCGAAGACGAAAACGAAGTGGCAGGAACGGATGGAACAGATGCAGGAACAGCAGAAAAAGATGAAGGAAATGCAACAAAAAGGTAAAAGATAACTTAGTTAAAGTACTCACAAGGAAATCCGTCCCGCCGCACAGGCAGGGCGGGTTTTTTTATTTATGCATCTCTTACCACCTCTCGCAACGTACCGTGCAACTTATTGCTTAAATTGGCACGTCTTTGTATTACATTAACCAGAATAATAAAATGAAAAAGATTTACCCAGTACTGATTATGGTCGTTTCGTTTCTTTCTTCTTTTGGCGTTTATGGGCAGAAGAAATTGACCGAAGCCACTATCTCGTACGATATCGTGATCAACACCAACAATGCGGCTCCACAGGCAGCAGACCTGTTGGATGGCGCTACGAGCGTGATCTACCTGAAGGGTAACTCCAGCAGGTCGGAAATGATCAGCTCACTTGGTACACAGTCAACCATCGTCGATGGGAAGACTGGCAAGGTCACGATACTGAAAGATTATGGAGAGCAGAAATACATGATCACAATGACCCCCGATAATTGGAGAGTTTCTAACAAGAAGTATGAAGGGATCAGTTTCACTTATGAGAATGAATTCAAAACCATTGCAGGATATAATTGCCAGAAAGCGATTGGAAAGCTGACAGATGGTACTACGTTTACCGTGTATTTTACCAGGGATTTGATCCCTGTTAACAAGGATTTCCAGTACTTGAATAAGAACCTTCCTGGTCTTGCGATGCAATATGAAGCTACAATGGGTAAATTGAAAGTTACCTATACAGTGTCAGGGATAAACTTCAACCTTGTACCAGCCGCAAAATTCGACTTGCCTAAGTCAGGTTATAGAGTAATGAGTTATGAGGAGAGTGTAGGAGCAGGGAATTAACGACGCGTAGCCGCGTTAGGATTGAAGACAATCTTATCATTCAGAACCACCTTCTTTTTAAGGGGAACGATGTACGTCGTGTGACCGTTTTGATAGGTAACGACAGTATTAAGATTGATGAACTTATCAGTCTGTGTATTGATAACCTGGATGCCCCGGTAGTTATAGCCTGAGCGAAGGGTGAAAGATCCCGGCTTCATAGAAGACTTTGTTGAAAGCAATGATTTCTTGACAGGTTTACTCGTTCTGCCTTTACCATCTCCCAACGTAGCAAAAGCGCCGGCAGCGGTAATAGCCATCAAAACGAGCAATGCCGTTTTTCTGCCAAACACTTTTAATATTGAGGAGTTAGTTTTCAACGCTGAAGCAAATTTAACAATAAAATGGTGATAGTTGCTAACCGTCTATACCGAATTTTAGTACTTATTTAACGGCTAACACGTGGATTTGTTACATACGATAGGGAATATTTCAAGCTATTTTGCACAGCTGGGGAAAACTAATGACCAGAAAGTCCAAATGTTTTCGAGTAACTTGTTGATTATAATAGAATTCAGGAAAGCACGGCTGGGGAAAGCTGATTTTCCGGCTGCCACCGAAATTTACCAAAACCCAGGTAATTCATGAAAGAAAACCCCAAACGTCCCGACCAGGACCAGATCAGGGACCTTCTCAAGCAATATGATGATCTAAAGCACGGTCGCCGGCACTCGTTTATCGAAGAAGATGCCTTTGAGAAAATTATCAACCATTTCGAAGAAAACGAGGACATCGCAAAAGCGCTTGAAGCCTCTGATATCGCCATCGAGCATTTCCCTTTCTCTTCAACGTTACTAATCAAAAAGGCCGATGTTTTGCTCGCTAACAGGCATTATAAGAAGGCCTTGGATACGCTCGAGCAAGCCTCTATTCTCGATAGCAGCGATATAAACCTATATATACTAAAGACTGACGCCTACCTTGCGCTAGACCAACAGGAGAAGGCCGTAGTGCTCCTCGAGCAAGCCCTTGGGCTATTTGAAGGTGAAGAGAAACTTGAATTGCTTTTCGAGCTGGCCGATGTATACGACGACTACGAGGAATTCGATAAGGTCTTCGATTGCCTGAAGATGATTCTCGAGCAGGATCCGAATAACGAGGAGGCGCTCTACAAGATTTGTTTCTGGACAGACTTCACAGGACGTAATGAGGAAGGAATCAGGCTTCACCAACAGATCATCGACGACTTTCCTTACAACGAGCTTGCGTGGTTTAATCTTGCGGCTTCCTATCAGGGACTTAAACTCTACGAAAAGTCTATTGATGCATACCTGTATGCGATCGCTATCGAAGAGAAATTCGACTATGCCTATCGCAATATGGGCGATGCGTACATTAGGTTGCGGAAATACAAAGAGGCTATTGAAGCATTGCAGAAAGTCACAGAACTCTCCAAGCCTGAGGACGTGATCTATGAAGCGATCGGTCATTGCTATGATAAGATGAAGAATTTCGCGCAAGCGAGATTCTACTATCGCAAGGCTACGCACCTTAACCAGGAGGATGGTAAACTCTTTTATAAGATTGCATGTACTTATTTCAACGAGCAGCAATGGGAGAGTTGCATGAAGCAACTGGATCATGCCATGAAGATCAATCGTGTTCAGCCGGAGTATAACCTTTTGATGGGTGAATGCAAGCTTAGGCTGGAGCAATACAAAGAGGCCACGCAGTACTTCTCAAATATGGTACGCATTCGTCCGAAGAATGTCGCGGGTTGGGAAGCGTTGATTCGTTGCCTGTACAAGGCCAGCTATCTCGATGAGGCTCTGGAACAGGTTGACGCCGCGTTGAGGATCACAGGCGATAAGCCTCTGTTCATTTTCTACAAGGCCGCTATATATTTCGCTAACGGTAATTCCAAAGAAGGGGTACTACAACTAGAACGCGCGATGAGCAAATCACCACGACTATTAAAAAAATTCATTGAACTGAATCCATCCGGATTGCAAAATCAGCTGGTGGTGGATGTGATCGCCAGGTTTAAACGTAACAGGTCTATATAAGTTGATTAAGTTGATTAAGTTGATTAAGTTGATTAAGTTGATTCGGTTGATTTAGTTCATCCATTCGTTCACGCATCTGGCTCACTAATCAACTTACTCAACCGAATCAACTTAATCAACGATTCTTCCCTATTTTTGCGGCGGTTTTGACCGGATGCCCAAGGGGTGTCGGGTCTGCTTTATCAATTGAAGAATCAAATCACTTAGCAGAATGAATTTTAATCTCTCCCAGCTTCCTGACCGTTTCATAAGACCCCGTGTAGCCGGCATTACGATGGTAATGGATAAAGGGTTAAGTGTTAACGAGGCTCAGAATTTCCTCAGCGTATGTCATCCCCATGTCGATATCATCAAACTCGGCTTCGGTACCTCATTTGTTACGCCAAACCTGGAAGAGAAGCTTGAAGTATATCGCTCATATGATATTCCAATTTATTTCGGAGGCACACTATTCGAAGCATTTCTCATCCGCAACCAGTTCGACGACTACATAAACGTCTGCAAGCAATTCCGCATCGAGTACATGGAGGTAAGTGATGGTTCGGTGACGATACCACATGCAGAGAAATGCGGATACATCGAGAAATTGACGAAGCATGGTACGGTATTGAGCGAAGTGGGCAGTAAGGATGCCGCTCATATCATTCCTCCTTACAAATGGATCGAGTTGATGAGGGCTGAACTCAGTGCAGGCGCCACCTACGTGATTGCAGAAGCCAGGGAGTCGGGTAATGTAGGGATCTACCGTGGCTCGGGTGAAGTTAGAGAAGGTCTCGTCCAGGAAATCCTCACACAGATACCAGGCGAGAAGATCATATGGGAAGCTCCGCAGAAGGCGCAACAGCTTTACTTCATAGAATTGTTGGGTTGCAATGTCAACCTTGGCAATATCGCTCCCACAGAAGTGATTCCACTCGAAGCGATGCGCATGGGTCTGCGTGGCGATACCTTTAGTTTATTCCTTGACAAAAAAGAGGCCTGATGAGGCTGTTCGGACTTATCGGTTATCCACTCGCACAATCTTTCTCGAAGAAATTTTTCTCTGCGAAGTTTGAAAGAGAAGGCAGGGAGGATTGTAAGTACGAACTTTTCGAAATACGTTCGATAGATGAACTGTCTGAATTGATGAGGTCAAATCCGGATCTCGAAGGACTCAACGTCACAATTCCCTACAAACAACTCGTCTTACCGTTTCTCCATTCCATGGAAGGATTACCAGTTGGTCTCGCAGCATGCAATTGCATTCGCATTAAGGATGGGAAACTAAGTGGCTATAATACAGATGTAACAGGATTCGAGAAGAGCCTCGTGCCTCAGCTTAAGCCCCATCACACCAAGGCGCTTGTTCTTGGGAATGGTGGCGCCACTGCGGCCGTTGTATATGTACTTGATAAACTAGGCATCGATCATACCATCGTTAGCCGTCGCAAAGGAATTGGATCAACCATCACATACGATCAAATGACAGAACAGGTGATGCATGAACACACGCTCATCATCAACACGACCCCCGTTGGCAGTTTCCCTGCTGTAGACCAATGTCCAAACATTCCTTATCAATTCATTACCTCAAATCATTACCTCTTCGATGTCGTCTACAACCCCGATAAGTCTTTATTCCTGCAAAAAGGAGAGGAGCGTGGTGCAAGTGTGAAGAATGGATATGAGTGGTTGGTGGTGCAGGCGGAGGAGAGTTGGGTGATTTGGAATTTAGTTGATTGAGTTGATTGGGTTGATTGGGTTGATTGAGCTTGCGGGGAAACTAAACTTATCACGTACTCGGCCTAATCAACTTAATCAACTTAATCAACTTAATCAACCCTTCAACCGCCCAGCTGCTTCCTTAGCCAAGGCCACAATCTTCTTCCGGTCATAATCATAACAGACCATTCCCGTCTTCGCTATTGCCACGATAATGCGTTTGCCGTCTGTCTCCTTCTCGAGTTTATAGTAGACATCGAAGCTGGCCTTTCCGATGTCGGCGGGTGTAACGGATGCGATGACGATGTCGCCATAGAAGAGTTCTGTCTTGAATTCGATTCCTACATCGACCATGATCATTCCTGTACCGCCGAAGTCCAATTCGGTATAGCCAATGCTTCTTAGAAATTGAATTCGGGCCTCGTGTATTAAACTAAGAATGGTGTCGTTACCGGTATGACCGCCATAATTGATATCCGTGATGCGTACTGGAATTGTTGTGGTGAATGCAAATTTCTCGGGCAGGTCAATCTTTATTCTTGACATGAAAAGGATTTGCAATAAAATTAGGTAAATGAAATCAGAGATCGTTGTCGCTTAGGGAGCTCACGAGACTGAGGATATCCATGAAGTTTCCAGTGGAGTGAGTCATAGATGAGGTTGCCATTTTCTCCTGCAATTTCTTCAACTGGTCCTTGCAATCATCATCCTGCTCAGCACCGGCGACACAACAAACCATGTCCCCAAGTTTCTTAGACATGCGCACGATACCATTCGGAGTCATCAGCATCACATAGCGATCGGCAATGGCACTACCTGATTCATAACTGGCGTAAACAGGAGCCGTTTCAATTCTGGAAGAACTGGAATAATTTCTTGCTTTGCGAGCCTTTGTTGTATTAACCCCTTGTGTGCTGGCAATGGCGTTACTGGAATTATCGGGGGTAGTCTGTCTAACTTCTGCAGGCGCATCGGGAGTCACGATAGCAACCTCTGGAGTAGACTCTTTAGTTGAGATGGATGGGTTGTTTTGAGTCTCTGCCACACCTGAACTGGAATCGTTGCTCGTGAGGTTGAAAACACCAAGGGCAACCAGGCCGATCAATATCGCGGCTGCGGCGTATCGCAAAATAGGCGTGAAACCGCGACGCATCGGTACCACCTTAGTAGCGGCAGGAGCAATAGCCGAGGCTATCTTGTCCCAGGCGGCGGCAGGAGGCAAGGCCTCCGCATTATAAAGTTTTGAAGGGAATTCGTTTGACAAGTGCGATTCGTCAAGAGCAGCCGCAATCCTGTCCCACGTTCCCACGGGAGGAGTTTGTTCTAAATCATATAGTCTCTTCTGTATGCTCATGGCTTAGCTCTTACATCATTATTCTGTTGCATAAATTTTCTCACCATTTCCTGGAGAATCACCTTCGCCCTAGAAAGCTGCGATTTGCTTGTTCCTTCGCTGATTCCCAGGATATCTCCGATCTCTTTGTGCGTGTATCCTTCGACCACGTACATGTTGAATACCGTTCTATACCCAGGAGAAAGTTGTCTTACCAGGTCGAGGATATCTTTCTCGGCCAATTCATCCAACACAGATATACCCTTTCCTTCGATGGTATTCTCTTCTTTTTCCGTCACCGGTTGGAGGTATCGCTTACGACGGAAATGTTCGATTGCCGTATTCACGAATATCCTGCGTATCCATCCTTCAAAAGAACCATCGCCTCGGAAAGTATCCAGTTTTTTAAAGATCTTGATAAAGCCTTCCTGTAATATATCCTCTGCCTCTTCTGAATTACCTGCATAACGAAGGCAAACGGCGTACATCCTGGGAGAAAATCGGCGGTATAATTCTTCCTGCATGCGGCGTTCGCCCTGAATGCATCCTCTTATTAGGTCGCTTTCATCGATACTATGGTTGCGTTCTGTGCTCAAATTTCATTAGATGTTGACAAACTGTTGAATATAGGACTCATATTAGACAAAAATACTACCAGTTTTTCGGTTGCTTTCCTCCGGTGACTGTATAATCCCTTCTCATCCAGGGTCATTTCACCGAAAGTCTTATCAGCCCCATTGGGAACGAATACTGGGTCATAGCCGAATCCGCCGGTCCCTCTTTTTTCTTCGATTATCTGGCCTTCGCAAATGCCTTCGAACAATGTTTCCCTGCCATCGATGATTAGCGAAATCACAGTACGGAACCTTGCAGAGCGGTTAGCCACATTTTCCAACTTATGTAGAAGCTTTTCAATATTCTTCTCAAAGGATCTGCCTTCGCCGGCATATCTCGCACTTTTAATCCCAGGCTCACCACCCAGACTTAGTACTTCCAGACCCGTATCCTCACTAAAACAATTCATCTTCGTCAACTCATAAATGGTTTTGGACTTTTCAGTTGCATTCAATTCGAGCGTATCATGCGGCTCGGGTATATCGATATTGATACCTGCTTCCTCGAGAGAAATCACTTGGACATCGCCTTTGATAACGGCGTTAATCTCGGCAACTTTATGAGCATTATTGGTAGCAAAAATCAATTTCATAGCGACAAGATAAAGTAAAACGTCAAATGCCGAAGATGCGACGAAGAGATACCCAGAGTTTGCTCTTTAGTATTCCATCATCTTTTGTCTCTTCTAATCTAGGTGAATATAAGAATGTCGCATTCGAAAAATTCTGTACCTGGTAATGTGGGAAATCGATTGGTAGGCCAAAAGAAAGCGGAGGCACACCGAACAAAAAAATAATCTTGCTATTTAATGTTGAAAGCAATTGTTTGTAGTTGCCATCGGGATGCTGGTGACGATTAACGATTGCGATGTCACCAAGGTCAAGTTTGCAAGCTGAGAGCATCGTCGTCAAGAAAGCCAGTTCTTCTTCTGGTAAAAACACAGCATCCGAATAGTCGACCATGACGAGAATTTGCTTCCGGTTTTCCCCGAGAAACCTAAACTTCCTATTTTCTTCTTTTGAAGGTGCACCTATCTTCTCGGGTGGAGTTTCCTTGTTCACGATTACCTGCCGCTCCTCACCCGTTTGAACCAGTGATGATGGGTAAAGGCTGGCTATCATTGCAGGAGGGAGTTGTATAGAATTCAGACTCATAAATCGTGTAACACACTAATAAGTGTTAGCTTTTTTTTGTGGCAACTATATACCACATGGGACAAAGATAAATATTAATAATGGCTGAAGGATAAACTTCAACCTCGACCGCAAGTCTGCACATTTGGCTAAAGGGGTATCCGAACGCTATTATCGTCCGCTTCATAGGTTGGATCATCAGGATTATAATAGACGTATTTTAACGTCTGATAAAAAACATCGTTTGGACTCTCTGGCTCCCAAACTTTAGAACAAATAACAAAGTCGTCAGCCACCTTAGAATCAATTCTAAACCCCAAATGCAAGGTGATAGTAGCCTCCGTCCGGGTTGCACCATGTTCCTTTAGATAGTACAATACTTCCGGGTCTAATATCTTTTCAGGATTGACGTTTTTCAACAATTCAAACAATTCTTTAATCCTCGGGTGCATAGTCCGCAATTTAGGAAATGGAACCTACCTATAAGAAAAAAGGGGCCGAAACCCCTTTACTTTATCAAATCTTGATACTTCAGCCTGCCATCGCAATTCCTCAGACTCTCATTAAACCTATCGCTATCAGAAATTCCACGGCTGTTATACCTCCCGGTAAATTCTGTACAATACCTATGCAAATGATGTGGGCTTACTGAATGGTAGATACCTATAATTCCCCTCTTTAAAATGCTCCAAAAGTTCTCGATGTTATTCGTGGTGAACTTATTTGCATCTACATATATGCCATTCGAGTGGTTAATAATAACATGATTGTATTTCTTTCCCACCCTATTGTACATTGCAAAGGCATCCGTTACCATAGTGCTGCCTTTCTCGATGTTGGTCTCAATGATCTTCTCGGCAGTCCTGCGGTTAGCAGAATCAACTACGAACGTAACCACCTTGCCGCCCTTCTCAAACAACCCGATAACCGGAGTCTTTGTATCGCTCCTGCCTGTTGCCAGTTTACCATCCTCAGTCTTTCTACGTTTGCTGAGGTGCTTGTTTGTTTCCTTTCCACCAACATAAGTCTCGTCAATCTGCACTTCGTTTTTCAGCATAGCAGGTGCTTTATCCTTCAGCATTTCACGAACCCGGTGTAGAATGAACCAAGCGGTTTTCTGAGTTACCCCTAATTGACGCGCCGCCTGGAGTGAGCTAATTCCCTTCTTAGAGGAAGTACACAGGTAGATCGCCGCAAACCATGTTCTAAGCCCTATTTTGGAGTTCTCGTAAACCGTACCCACAGTCACACTGAATTTCTTACCGCACGATTTTTCACGGCATTTAAAGCCTCTGTTGGTTCTGTATGGATTCACAACACCACAGTGAGGGCAAGCGGGAGTGCCACCCCAACGCTGTTGCTCCAAATAGGCTTTACAAGTCTGTTCATCTTTGAAGAAGTCTAAGAACTCAGTGATGTTTTTGAAGTTTGCCATTGTTCAGTGTTATAAGACAAATATACAATTAGTCCCACGTACTACCTAATTTTAAGAAAAGTATTTTTATCTCATTTCTATCTTGTAGTCACTAATGTGAATAAGGGACTCCACCTCGGGGACGAGGGAGACCTAGTGAGTAGCCAGACGTATCCATTTTCAGAATAAGATTGTTTTTTGGTAGAATACAATCAACTGATTTTATGTATTTTATACGATATTATAGTCTAAGTTAAATCTAATCGTGTGGAAAGATCACATTGGAAAGAAGAAAAGACGTAGGGAAATCTTTACTGGGGATATGTGAATAAAAAAGATGAAGGAGGGCGAATAATTATTTGGAGCGTAAATATTATAATTACTACCTTTACGTCCAGTAACTAAGAAAGCGCTCTCTCGCTTGGCCGGCAAAGAAGCGCTCTATTAGTTGAATGATAAAAAACGTGGGCGATTCAGATTAGACGGAGGCCGGGT
>JACMKU010000057.1 GCA_014379965.1 Chitinophagaceae bacterium | reverse complement strand
TAAAAACGAATTGGGATGCTTGCCTGGATATCCGCCACGACAATAGACGAGTTCCAGTAGAGAGTGGGTCGGTTGTCAGTTTTTATTTTAGTGCTATCGTCTGAGTAATTGGGCGAGTAGAATTCCTTGACCACCGAATACCCCTCGTAAGCGATCACGTCACCCGACTTCGGTAACGATCTTCGATCTGTTCCTTTCTTGGTATAGATGGCCAACACTCCCCCCGGCGCATTTCCAGATGCTCCGGCAAAACTGCTATAAACTTTTACCAAGGCTACTTCATGGGCCGGAATACTTGATATAGCATCCACGTCGGTTGGCACTTCGTTGAGGAAGATCGCCATCGGGAATTCTCCAAGCGAACTAGCCGAAGCCTGCTGCCTGTACCGCACCACATATCCGGCATCTTCCGGGTCCGTTCCAATCCATAGACCGGGAACGCGGGAGCGTAGATATTCGAAAATATTCCGATAGGGATCCAGGTTCTCCTCTGTCACATCCATCGTATGGTTTGAATTTCCCGAAAATAATGGGCTCACGTATTTCTCCTCAGTCTCTTCGAGTTTCGATTTCTTCTTGCCCTGTACCGTCACTCCTTCCAGCATCAATCCTTCTGCACGCACGATTGCATCATACTCAACTACTAATTTCTTTTGCTGAGCAGGAGAAGCGGGTAATACATGTTCACCAGGAAATTCTTTCGGCAATGGAAAATTGCGTCGTAGTGAATCTCCATCCGGTAACACATCTACAAACTTGCTCTTTCTTCCCTTGATATCATTGAATGAGATCAGTGCACGTCCGTAAAACATCATCGAATCCATCCTGAAGCCTCCCGCCGCATCCGTGCGCAGGAGTTGAACATTACGTCCGGAGCTCTGCGTCATTATGAGAGTCATCAAGTCCTGGTTCGCCAAAGGCTTACGTGTTCCCTGTAGATTGATCTTTCCTGAGAGATTTATATACCCCCCATCGCGGAATTTATTGACAGTTGTTGTGTCTTTCATCACCGCAGTCCAATTGAAGCGTCGCCATCCGTTTGTCATCATCACCAGGTCGAGCGCATTCTGAACGGAATCAGTATTCGCTGAAAAATAATAAGCCGGGTTGTGAATGTAACCCTTCAGATCAGAGGTCAACAACATACTAGATATGATATTCTCATGCCTTCTAATCGTTGTATCCATTGCCGGATCATAAATGGAAATGGAAAAACTTCCTTTCACAGTATCCTTCAATGACAGTGTGAACCGGTTGAAAGCACGATCTCCGAAACCTAGAGTATCAGTACGGATGTCTCCTTCCTGTATATATTCTTTGTTGTCGAGAAAGGTAAGCCGCTCGGCGATCGGCAGACCATCTTTATTGAATACCGTAATATGTAATATGCCCGATGAAAGCCCGGCCGTCTTTATCATCCCTGTGATTTCATCCTTATCGTCGCGAAGCGCAGTCGTGAAGACTACTTTGTGTTGCATCTGGCCCACCATAAAAGCGCCTCGAAATTTCTGATCATCCTTACGTTGCACGATCTCGAATTGCCTGTCGCGCCCCATGTTGATGATCCGAAATACAATGCCCTTTGTGGTAAGTGCAGGCAAGTAATGCTTCTTTACCGCGTCGCCATTTAGCTCCGCATAGTATCGACTGCTTTCATCTGCATTCAGATCGAAGAAGCCCATTCCGTCGTGTACGGATGAGAAGGTCGTAACCGTTTCTCCACTTTCTTTTTTAATAGTGCCGCTTACCAATATAGGCAAGCCTTTTTCGTCTGTAGCCTTAAATGCGATACTGTTCGAGAGGCCCGACACGAAATTGCCCCCTTCGGGGAAAAACTCTAATCGATACGCACCCTTCGTGTGGGATATGACGGTTTGAGATGAAGAAGCTTTACCATATATGAAGAGATTTTTCTTAAATAGAAAGTCGGCATCATGATTGAGCATTGGTTGTGTATATGCTCTTAGGATATAGGCTCCGCCAGGCAGTGTATCGGCTAATTCGAGTTGTCCCCGGCTGAATCCTCCAAATACGGGTAGCACCTGTCGGTATACGATGGAGGATTGTTGGTTAATCAATTCGATATAGATCGTACTCGTAGTGACGGCTGGCAACCCTTCGGACGATAAATACGCTTTGAACCAAATAGACTGACCAGAGATGTATTGCTGACGATCCAGGTGGAGGTATATCTTTTCAACAGGGGCTCTGTCGGAAAAACGGTTAAGCGCTGCGCCGGGTTGCTGCGAGTGGGAGGCGAAATAACATGTGAGGGCCAGGAATATTTGGGTCGCTCGCTTGAACATGGGAGGGAATTTCTAGGCCTGAAATTAGCGGGGATTCCCTGAATGAACAAAAGGACCGGAAAATCAACGGGTTTTGATAAATAAATGGGTAAAATACTATTGCGTAAATTGCCATATGTCATTATTTTGTAGCACATATCTTTACTTATGAAAAAACTATTACCAGCACTCTGTTTCTTATTGCTTTTTTCTGGCTGTAAAAAGGCCATCGAAAAAATGAAGCAAGATGCCGTAGTGAATGCGATGGTGGATGGCCAGTGGGTCGTCACCAGCTTTACACTCAATGGCAACGACATTACAGCCAATTTTACAGGATATAAGTTTCAATATTATAGCAACAAGACGGTCGATGCCATTAAAAACGGTACCGTCGAAAAAACGGGCACATGGGATGGTGACGCGAATACCATGACCACCTCGGCTAACTTTTCCGGTGCGACCGCTCCGTTGAGCCTGATTAACGGAAACTGGCATATCGACAATAGCGGCTGGGATTTCGTAGTGGCCACACAAAGCACGACGACCGAGACAAAGGTGATGCGGCTGGACAAGTTGTAACCTGATATTATCTTATTTCAATATTGCTTTCCAAGCGTACCCGGAACTACCCCATCAAATCCAGTATTATATTATCAGATTCCCGGTATCTTCCATACTGCGGAATAATGATCTGCCGTTTAGAAGGTTGGGAATAGTTTTTGCATACTGGATGACCCCTGACGGTTAATGCGACAAGAAATAAATCCAAAACACTGAGGACTAATTTATATATCTGGCTTACGAAGCTCATCGTTTCGTGCGTAATTGTGTTGGCGACTGCAGTGAGTGCTTTCGGCCAGGTACCCGTAGCTAATTTTACGGCATCACCTCTTGCCGGATGCTCCCCCCTGGTTGTCAATTTCCAGGATCTTTCAACGGGTAGTCCCTCCTCCTGGAGCTGGGACTTCGGAAATGGAAACACTTCTGTTCTTCAAAACCCAACTGCCACCTATTTTATTCCCGGTAACTATACTGTAAGGCTGACTGTTACGAATGCAAGCGGAAGTAATACGCTTACCCGAACCCAGTACCTCACAGTATATGATATCCCGACAGTAAATTTTTCTGCAGACGATGTGAATGGTTGTTTCCCCCACAGGGTTCAATTTACGGATCTCTCGACAGGTGGCACCGGCAACACTAACGTCAGCTGGCAGTGGGACTTCGGTAACGGAGTGACTTCCACCCTTCAAAACCCTTCCGCCAATTATACTACGGCAGGAAATTTCACAGTCACCTTAAAAGTAACTAACGATAAAGGCTGCATAAAGACGGTCGGAAGGTCGAATTTCATAACCGTCACCCCAGGAGTAACGGCGGGATTCACCAACACCCAGCCAGTAGTTTGCCAAGCCCCAGCCTCGATCAGTTTTACTAATACATCCACGGGTCCTGCGGTATTATCCTATACCTGGAATTTCGGTGATGGAAATAATTCCACACTTCAAAATCCGGTTCATGTTTACAATGCCGAAGGCATCTACGATGTGACACTCGTCACAGTGAGTAGTGCCGGTTGTCGGGATACGGTTCACTCTACCATTCCCGTGACCATTGGCGGAATTACTACCTCTTTTAATAGCCCTGATACAGTATGTGCAAACGAAATGGCTATTTTCACCAATACTGCTACGCCCCCGCCTCTCAGTTCTTTTTGGCGATTTGGTGATGGCGGTACGTCTAACCAGATCAACACTACACATACTTATGCTGCACCTGGAACTTATACAGTAACGCTTTTCAATACTTACTTCCTTTGTACTGATTCAACTAATCGTACCATCGTTGTGAATCCTTTACCGGTGGCGAATTTTACCGCACCAATTACCACCCGATGTCAGCCGGATCTCACTGTTAACTTCCAGGATCAATCTACCTCCGCAGTTAGCTGGCAATGGAATTTCGGCGATGGAGGCACCTCGACGTTGCAAAATCCAACTCATACTTATACGAACTATGGATCATTCGATGTTACACTCGTTGTGACCAACGCTCTTGGTTGCAACGATACGCTCGTTCGACCCGCATTTGTCCGGGTCGCACGGCCTGTAATAACCATACCCGGATTACCTACACGTGGTTGCGTGCCTTATGCGTTCACATTTAATCCTTCGATTGTCTCTCTTGATGCTGTCACGTCTTATTTGTGGACGTTCGGTGAAGGTGGATCATCGACTGCTTCTAATCCAACCTATACTTATCCCACCCAGGGAACATACACGGTAAAACTCGTAATCACTACAAGTACTGGATGTACTGATTCTCTCATAGTAACTGATGCGGTGAGAGTGGGAACAAAACCCGTGGCAGATTTTACAGCTGCCCCGAGATCGGTTTGTGCTTTCACGCCCGTTCAATTCACAGATCTTTCCGCGCCTGCGGATCAATGGATGTGGTTATTCGGCGATGGCGCCGTATCCACAACCCAGAGCCCTTCGTATAATTATACGGATACAGGTTACTTTACAGTTACGTTGATCGCTACCAACAATGGTTGCCCCGATACGCTTGTCAGGCCCGACTACATACATGTGAATCCACCGATAGCGCGATTCTCTTTCGTGGCGAATTGTGCAAACAGGCTTCAGTTTACATTCACGGATGAGTCGGTAGATCCTGTATCATGGAATTGGGACTTCGGCGATGGCACATTCAGTACACTGCAAGATCCTGTGCATACATTCCCGGCACTAGGTCAGTATAACGTTACATTGACGGTAACAAACGGAAGTTGTACGCATTCGGTAGTACATACGGCACAGGTAATCGACCAGAATCCGGATTTCACTATTGATGATAATTCCGTGTGTCGAGGAACTCCGGTTACATTTACCCCAACTAACGTCAACCCAGCTACGCTCGCAACGCTTCAATGGGAATTTGGCAATGGCGACGCTGCAGCTACCAATACGAATCCGTTTACCTATACATATCCTTTAAGCGGCGTGTACTCTGTCCTGCTTCGCATTATCGACGTGAACGGATGTCGTGATTCGATACTGAAGACGAACTTTGTCCGCATCAATGGCCCGACAGCAAATTTTTCAGTTACGAATGGGACCGGTTGCGTAGGAAATACCGTCACATTTAACGATCTCACAGTCACTGATGGTGTGAACGCGCTCACGAGCTGGCAATGGGATTTCGGTGATAGTTCTTCGCAGACCTTTACAAGCCCGCCGTTCACCCATGTGTACGATTCCCTTGGCACATTCGATGTGTCTCTGCTGGTTACCGACGCAATGGGATGTACTGATAGTACTACCCGGATTGCGATTGTAACGACTTCTCAACCAAGTCCTGATTTCCTTTCTGATACACTATCGTGCCCCGGAGGCATGGTTACGTTTGCAAACATTACGCAGCCACCCGGATACACCAGCGTATGGCTTTTTGGAGATGGCAATTCCTCAACTGCGAATAACACAACTCACTTCTATGCCAACCCGGGCTTCTATACCGTTTCATTGATTATCACTGATGCGAATGGTTGCGTAGACACGATGACTAAAGTCAATAGGGTGCGCGTAGACGTTCCAATCGCCAGTTTCACAATTAACGATTCGATTGGAGCCTGTATCCCACTGGAAGTATTGTTTACTAACACATCTTTTTACTCAAATGCGGCGATGTGGTACTTTGGAGACGGAGGTACATCTTCGGAGATGAACCCAGCTCACTATTATTCCGTGCCTGGCACTTATATAGCGATGCTGGAGGCCATCAGTCCAGGTGGCTGCAAGGATTCGGCATATGCTACCATCATCGTGAATGACACTACGGGTTCGCGTCTCGATTACCTGCCGATTACAGGATGTAATCCACTTACGGTAAATCTCTCGACGGTGACCACCGCTGTGATCGAGTCATATTTCTGGGATTTTGGTGATGGCAATACTATCACAACTACAAGTCCAAACATATCTCATACTTATGATGCCTTTGGAACCTATCTGCCGAAGGTGATCATGCTTGACCCATCCGGTTGCCTCATTCCATTAACCGGGAGTGATACAATCAACATTCGAGGGTCGACGCCGGACTTTTCTTTCACGCCCGCACTCATATGCGATTCGGGTTTCGTTGTCTTCAGCGACTCGACTCTTGCAAGCGATCCGATTGGAAGCTATAGCTGGGACTTCGGCGATGGTGGAACATCCACATCGCAAAATCCAACACATTTCTATTCAACGCCGGGAACCTACGATGTAACGCTCACTGTTACGACTGTTCCCGGTTGTCAGAATTCATTTACATACCCCGATGCGATCACTGTCGTCTTGCGCCCATTGATCGCCATTGCAGGAGATACAGTTGTATGCGTAAATGAATTCATTCAGCACTCCGGAGTCTTCGTTCGACCGGATACCTCTGCCGTAACATGGGCATGGACATTTCCTAATGGGAATACGTCTACTCTTCAGACCCCCGTTCCACAGTCATATGGTACGGCCGGTAATTTTGTCCTGACCGCTATCGCAGGCAACAGCAGTGGATGTAAGGACACCGCTACGCGAAACATAAGAGTACATCCATTACCGACCTCGACACTGCCCGGACAAATGACTATCCAGTCAGGATACCCCGCGCAAATTCCAGTTACCTATTCACCAGGAGTATTGGGTTGGTCGTGGTTGCCATCGCAGGGACTGGATTGCCCGGATTGCCCATCGCCAATTGCAGGACCAAGGTTCACTACGAGCTACCAGGTCACTTATACGGATTCCAATAGCTGCAGCAACAGGGACACAATACTGGTCATAGTAGTGTGCAAGGATGGAAATCTGTTTATGCCGAACACGTTCTCGCCAAATGGTGATGGAAGCAACGATGTCTTCTACCCGAGAGGACGGGGTCTGTACAATGTGAAAATGCTGCGCATCTTTAACCGTTGGGGTGAGATTGTTTTTGAGAAGAGAGACTTCGCTGTTAATAGCCAGCTCACGGGGTGGGATGGCACATTCAAAGGCAAGAAACCTCAGGCCGATGTGTATGTGTACCAGGTGGAGGTCAATTGTGATAATGGAGAAGTCATAAAACTAGAAGGAAATATCGCATTGGTACTATAAACGAATGATCATGGTGCGTATGATAAAAAAATTCGGCCTACTGTCTTTGGCCATATTATTCTCCTGCTTGTTCACCAGGCAGGTTGTCGCGCAGGATATACACTTCTCTCAATTTTTTGAAGCTCCGCTCCTACGTAACCCTTCGCTAGCAGGGATATTCACCGGCGACATACGCGCACAGGCCGTGTATCGCGATCAATGGAACAGCGTAACCAACGCGTACAAGACCGGATCTCTAAATGGAGAATACAAGATGCCTGTAGGTAAAGGCGATGACTTCATGACGCTTGGACTTCAGATGTTGTATGATCGTGCCGGCACTATCGGCTGGACATCCACGCATGTCCTTCCTGCGCTTAACTATCACAAGGCATTGAGCGGAGACCGCAACAAGTATCTTTCACTTGGATTCATGGGGGGGTTCGTACAACGGAGTTTCGACATTTCAAAAATGACAACTAATAGCCAGTATGATGGCGGAGGACTTGGCGAGAATTTTCCAAGTGCGAGTTATACTTATCTTGACGGAAGTGTTGGGATGAGTTACAATTCGAGTCTTGGCAATAATCCTGCGAACAACTTTTTTGTAGGTGCAGCCTATCATCACTTCAACAGGCCTAATAATTCATTCTATCGCGACCCCGCTATCGAATTAAGTCCTAAGTGGGTCTTCTCTGGCGGCATCCGGTTCGGTACGGGCGACTATGCCTATGTAACGCTGCAGGCCGATCATTCGCGACAGGGAGCATTTAGTGAAACGGTGGCTGGAGGTATGTATGGTCTCAAGATCGGGGGGGATCCAGATCAGCCCAATTATGTGATGCATGCAGGCGCCTTTCTTCGTTGGAATGACGCCCTTATACCCGTTGTCAAGTTTGATTATTCGCCCTTTTCCTTTGCCCTCAGCTACGATGTAAACATATCCAAACTCAAACCTTCCAGCTATGGAAGGGGCGGTTTCGAGCTCTCCGTCTCCTATATCGGGTTCCTCCAACGGGCCGATCGATCCAGCCTGAATTCAACTCTCTGCCCGCGGTTCTGAATCAATAACTTAAACAGAAATTTTTGTTAATGCCGGTAATTTCCTACGTATAATTACCTGATTTACAGTGGAGGCGTCAGTTTTCTGGCAAATGATTTGAACTATAAGAAAAAACGATCTATTATTGAAAAATAAAAGTAAATTTGATTCGTTGAGAAAAGCTTTACTCATATTATCGCTTATTGTCTTCACTGCTTCCGGGTCCATAGCCCAGGATGGCGGACGTGGTACCCCCACTGAAGCTGTCGGCAAGGTTAAGCTCTACCCTAACCCTGCTATCTCCTATATCACTTTCGATTTGCAAAAGAATTTCGCGAAAGGCCTCAACATTGTCGTTTATAACTTCCTTGGCAAAAAGATGTACGAAAGCCAGGGTATTGCCGAAAAGACTACTGTTACCTTGAACGATTTCGCCAGGGGCGTTTATATCTACCACGTTACTGATGTCAGCGGCAAAGTTTTAGATACCGGCAAGTTCCAGGTGTCGAGATAATCTTCTTTTTCCCTTTTCCTTTTTAATGAATTATAATACCTGTATGATCAGGAATTTCAGGTATTGTGTATTGTCCATTCCCCAGATGATAGGATGATCTGACGATTGCGTTTGAAACACCACCTGCCTTGTTTTTCTCCTGGCATCCCTTGCCGCCATGTCTATGATCCCAAGAAACATCTCTGGGCTTACGAGGCTGGTACATGATGATGTCACCAGGAAGCCACCCGGCTTCAAAAGCTTCATACCTCTTAGGTTGATCTCCTTATAACCTGTAATCGCTTTCTGGATCGTTTCTCTGCTCTTTGTAAAGGCAGGAGGATCTAACATCACCACGTCATACTGCCTGCCATCCTTTGACCACTGTTTCAGAACGTCGAATGCATTTGCGGCCTGGAAACGACAGATATCCTGCAGTCCGTTCAGCTCCGCATTTTTGGTGGCCTGTTGTACAGCGTTCTCGGAAATATCTAGTCCCGTTACAGACTTCGCACCATAATGACCGGCATGCAGTTCAAACGTGCCCGTATAGGTAAATGCTCCCAGCACATCGGCTCCTTTTACAATGTGTTGAATGGCCCGGCGGTTGTCTTGCTGATCGAGAAAATAACCGGTCTTTTGCCCATTTTCTATGTCCACGTAAAACTTCAATCCATTCTCATTAATGATGATCCTGGTATCGAAAGGCTCGGAGAGAAATCCTTTCACCTGTGGAAGGCCTTCAAGCTCCCGTACCGGCACATCGTTTCTCTCATAGATGCCTTTCGGTTGGAAGATCGATGAGATGGCTTTCACGATTGCAGGCTTCCACAAGTCCATTCCAAGAGTGAGCGTCTGGACAACGAAATAGTCATTAAACTTATCGATGATCAATTGAGGAAGAGAATCCGCCTCACCAAATACCAGTCGACAGTTCTCTGTGTATCCTACGCGTTTCCTGTATTCCCAGCATTCGGCGATGCGGCGATGGAAGAACTGCTCATCGATCACGTCGTGTTTATCTCGTGTGAGCAGGCGTACGAGTATCTGAGATTTAGGGTTGATGTATCCCTTTCCGACAAACTTCTTATCATGCGAAAAAACCTCCACGATCTCGCCACCGCCAGCCTCGCCCTCGACGGATTCCACCTCGTTGTTGTAAATCCATGGATGTCCATTAGCAATGCGAGGTGCGATCTTTTTCTTCAGGTATACTTTATTCATAGCGGTGCGCAAGATACAAAGTAGCCCCTCATCCACGGTCATTTACATGGCATTGCGTTTTATCAGGAACGGCCATTTTGTCCCCAAATGGTCCATTGGCAATATTCTTGACAACCTTACCTTTGCACACAATTTGAAAAAATGACAGACAAGAACGCAAAAGGGCAAAGGCCTGAAAATGAGACAGGTATCGACGAGAATCCTGTGGAAGGCGACCTTCAGAATAGCGAGACGCCTGCCAATGGGTCTGAGCTTGAAAAACTAAAGGCAGAATTGGAAGAATCGAAGGAGAAGTACCTCAGGAAAGTAGCCGAATTCGAAAACTATAAAAGACGGACGGCAAAGGAGAGGGTCGAACTTATCCAGACGGCGGGCCGCGAGGTGATCACTGAACTCCTTGATGCACTCGACGATTGTGATCGTGCGCAGAAGCAGATGGAAAATACAGAAGGAGTGGAAGCGCTCAAAGAAGGTATCATGCTTGTGTTTAATAAGCTCCGTAATGTGTTGCAATCCCGGGGTCTTAAGCCAATGGAAACAATCGGGAAGGAATTCGATACCGATCTGCATGAAGCCATCACAGAAATCCCTGCACCTACTGAAGACTTAAAAGGCAAAATAATCGATGAAGTTATCAAAGGATATTATCTTAATGATAAGATCATTCGTCATGCTAAAGTAGTGGTGGGAAAATAATATGTATCCATAACCCGGGAAGCTACGAGCCGGCAATTGGACCTGATTTTTACTCGGAGCTACAAGCCCAGAGGTTACTTATGTCAAAAAGAGATTACTACGAAATACTTGGTGTCCAGAAAAACGCGACCGCGGATGAGATAAAGAAATCATACCGCAAGGTCGCCATGCAGTTCCACCCCGACCGCAATCCTGGTGATAAAGCAGCTGAAGAAAAATTCAAAGAGGCCGCGGAGGCTTATGAAATATTAAGCGATACCGATAAGAAAGCGCAATACGATCGCTATGGTCATGCCGGTGTGAGAGGAAATGGCCAGGGTGGTTTCGGCGGAGGAACTGGTGGAATGAACATGGAGGATATTTTCAGCCAGTTTGGGGACATTTTCGGTGATGATATATTCGGCAATTTTTTTGGCGGACAGAAAGGACGGGGCGGCCAACGTAGTCGCGGCACACGTGGAAGCAATCTTCGCATAAAACTTAAACTAACCTTCGAAGAAATCGCGAAGGGCGTCACAAAAAACATAAAGGTTAAGAAACACATCAGCTGTACTACGTGTAGTGGAAGTGGAGCCAAGGATAAGGGAAGCGTGCAAACGTGTACCACTTGCGGTGGCAGCGGACAGGTAAGAAAAGTGCAGAATACTTTTCTGGGGCAAATGCAGACGGTTACTACATGCCCAACATGTAGTGGTGAAGGAAGCACGATCACTGTGAAATGTGGTACTTGTAAAGGCGAAGGAAGAGTCTATGGTGAAGAGACAGTGACGATAGAGATACCTGCTGGCGTGCAGGAAGGTATGCAGCTCAATATTAATGGCCGGGGAAATGCTGGCGAACGTGGCGGACCTCCCGGTGACCTAATCATTCTCATCGAGGAAGAACAGCATAAAGACCTTCAACGTGATGGACTAAATGCCGCTTATGAACTACATATTTCATTTACGGATGCCGTATTCGGTACACAGATAGAAGTGCCTACCATTGATGGCAGGGCTAAGATCAAGATTCCGCCTGGAACGCAGAGCGGAAAAATATTTCGGTTGAAAGGAAAGGGATTTCCTGCAGTAAACTCATATGAAAAGGGAGATCAGCTGATTCATGTGAATGTCTGGACGCCCCAGAACCTGACAGCTGAAGAAAAGGTTTTGCTCGAAAAACTCAACAACTCAGCTAATTTCAAACCGCATCCCGATAAGAATGAGAAAGGTTTCTTCGATAAGATAAGAGAGATGTTCTCTTGATCTTACTGCGAAGCGTTTTTATCTTTCTTCTTCTTGGTTTTTGTGTAAAGCGTCTTCGCCTGCTGCACAATACTTACAAACTCTTTTTGCAGGATGTCGTTGCTATCCGACGATGTAATAGCCCAGGTGACGATATCGTTCCATGTAAGATTCTTCGTAAATGGTGACGACCGCAAGATCGAGCCGAACATGGCGACTACGGCGGAGAAGCGATAACATTTCTCGATCTTATCGAAGGGCAACAGATCTGCCGGGCTGGAATAGGAGAAAGTATGATGCGTTGTATCGGTGGGTCGCTTATACTGAAGCTTTACTTCGGCAAATTTCCCTGCACCGGTCTTAGGCGCTGTGGTGTTTGGTATCACTTCGAAGATGCTGACAAGCGATTGACCAGAACCTACCTCACCGCCTTCAATTACCGCGAGTGAGTCATTCAATGCGCCCACTTTATTGTCATATCCCAGGAGACGATACTCCTTCACATAATCGGGGTTAAATTCAACGTCCATGTATACATCATCAGCCACCGCATATAATGTCTGGGTAAACTCTTTCAGCAGCACCTTCTCCGCCTCTCTGAAATTATCCAGGTAGGCGAAATTTCCGTTTCCATTCCTTGCAAGCGTTTGGATCTTAGAATCTTTATAGTTGCCCATCCCCACTCCAAGACAAGTAAGATATACGCCCGACTCGCGGTGTTGAGAGATCAGTTCGTCCAACTCAGCTTCGGATCGTACTCCCACGTTGAAATCGCCGTCAGTAGCCAAAATCACGCGATTATTACCTCCTTTGATGAAGTGATTCCTTGCAACGCTGTATGCCATCTTGATACCCGACTCGCCCGGAGTAGAACCACCGGCTGTGAGTTCATCGATGGTCTTTATGATCGTGTCTTTCTCCGCACCACTCGTTGTATTCAATACCACTCCACTAATACCACCATACACCACGATTGCCACGGAGTCTTTCGGTCTTAGATTGTTGACCAATAAACGGAAAGCTGATTTCAGTAATGGAAGACGATTGGTCATGTCCATCGATCCCGAAACATCAATCAGGAACACGAGATGATTTGGAGGAAGCGTGTCGAGATTAAGTTTCTTCGAAGACAACTGTACATAGTACAACTGGCTCTCTGGATTCCATGGACAGGGAGTACGAGTAGTCGATATCTGAAAAAGGTCATTGCCCTGGGGCTCCTTATAGTTAAGATTAAAATAATTGAGCATCTCCTCGATCCTCACGGCATCGGGGGGAACCATCGAATTGAGTGTGAGGAATCTTCGGATATTGCTGTACGACGCCCTGTCTACGTTGAGCGACATGCCCGTTTTAGGGAAGCGCTGTGCGGTGACGAACCTGTTCTCTATAATACTCGCATAGGTTTCATCGCCGACGAACCAATTCTTCTGCTCATCACGCCGCATATCACGAATAAGGGACGATAGCTTGTCACGCCGCACATTTGTGACTGATGTCGGAAGAAGTTTTAGTTTGACATTTAAGTAGAGGTCCGCATTAGCGATCAGGCGTTCCGGCCTATATCCGTCAGATGCAAAACTGAATGTGTCTATCAGTTGGTTGGTGAGGATTCCGAATGACCCCTGGGTTCCGCTGCGATATACATACCCGGTGCGGAGATTGACGATGGTGACATTTTGCAATGGGTTACCTGATTCGTCCTTAACTTCTCCCCGCAGGTAGTACTGGGAATATCCAGACGAACAAAGTAGCAGGTAAAACAATATGTGGCAAGCGCCTTTCAATCGGATATATTAACTGTATAAGGTACAAAAAAGGCTGATAACAGGTCAAAATTATGTGAGCTGGTAGATCTCTTTGAGGTTGCGACCAAGTCCATCATAATCGAGGCCGTAACCGACGACGAATTTATTAGGAATGTCAAAACCTATATAGTGCAACTCGAGCGGAAATTCTGTTGCCTCCGATTTGTGCAACAACGCCGCTATGCGAAGGGATCTTGGTTGCTGGTGAATAAGTTTAGGGAGAAAGTTATGAAGCGTCTTCCCAGTATCGACTATGTCTTCGACAATGATCACATCTTTCCCAAACAGATCATCTTCCAACCCAATAGAAGTGACCACATTGCCGGATGATTTCATTCCCTTGTAGGAGGCGAGTTTGATAAAGCACAGTTCGGCCTCAATGGTGAGTTGCTTAAACAGGTCAGAAGCGAACATGAAAGAGCCATTCAGGACTGCTATGAACAGTGGCCGCCTGCCCTCGTAATCCTTGCTGATCGTCGCCGCGATTTCTTTTACCCGCTTCAGTATCGTTTCTTCAGAAAGATAAGTATCGAAAGACTTGTCGTGAACCCGGATAACGGACATGCTTAATTTTTATAGATTTTCAATTGCTGACCTGTCTTGAGTGTATAATCACTTAACTGGTTCCAGGACACAAGATCATCAATGCTCACCTGATTTTTCTTCGCTATCGAATAAATAGTTTCCTTTGCCTGCACAGTGTACGTAGTGAATCCTGCATATGGACCCGAAGCCATCGTCCTAGATAGTTCTTTCTTAGCATACCCCAGGTTCTGCGACTGTGCCTTCACTTCCATCGCAAGGGCTGGCCTACCTGGCGCCTTGTCTTTCATATAGAGCAGTTCACCCACTGCCGGGTTCATTCCGGGCTGCAAATGATTATATTCTAATAATGCCTCGAGCCTTATCCCTTCATCCTGCGCAATCCCATGTACCGTCTCACCTCTTTTCACAGTATGGTATTCGTGGGCTCCAGTCTTGCGTTTGCGTTGCAGGAAGATAAGCTGATCCTGCTCGGATATTTCACTTTCCCTAAGATCGTTGAAATCGAAGATTCTCGAAAGCGATATACCGTATTGGTTGGCGATAGAAAGAAAAGATGTACCAGCCTTCACATGAACCACGCGGGTATCATTGATCTTGAAATCCCCTGAAGGATATTCACGCGCTTCGGGAAGGTCCTGAACCATCGCGAGTGTCACAACAGGCTCATCCTCTACTACAACAACTGCAGGAATCGCCCTTGTACTTCCTTTTTCCGTACCCGCCAGCATTTCATCCTTGGGCGGCATCTTGCCAAGAGCAATCATCGTGTAGTCTTGAAGATTGTAATCTTCAATAAGTTTGATAATCACCTGTGGATACCTTGGGTTAGTTGCATACCCTGCTTTCTTCAAGCCATAGGCCCAGGCTGAATAATCAGTAGGATCTAGCTGGAAGAGCGTGGCATATCGGGCGCTACCTTTCAGGAAGTTTGAGTGATCGCGATAGGAGTCTGAAGACGATTCGTACTTACGAAAGCATTCCCCGCGGGCATCATCGTCATGGGACACAGATGGACCGCCCCAGGAAGTCTTGCATTTAATACCGAAGTGATTATTTGATTTTGTGACAAGAACGCTTGTTCCAGCCATCGTTTCATGAATTCCCTGGGCCAGTTTAATAGAAGCGGGAACACCAGTTCGCTGCATTTCGGCGATCGCTATCTCTTTATAAGTGCTAATGTAGTTTAGGATGACCGTCTTTTGGTCTTGTG
>JACMKU010000056.1 GCA_014379965.1 Chitinophagaceae bacterium | reverse complement strand
TCGACTATCAAGAAAAACGTTTTCATAGAGCTTGATCTCAAACGGGACGTGCCGGAACTAACCGGGGATAACGTCCAAATCCAGCAGATAGTCATGAACCTGATCATCAACGCCGCCGAGGCGATCGGCGACAACAAAGGATCCGTCAAAATTGCTCTAAAGAAAGCCATTGTTGATGCAGGACAATCAGAAACTGATTTTATGGGTATTGCCATTCCGTCCCGAATATATGCATGCCTGGAAGTCTCCGACACCGGCTGCGGCATTGACGAGGAAAATCAAAAACGTATATTTGATCCATTTTTCACTACTAAATTCACCGGTCGTGGACTGGGGATGTCAGCCGTACTGGGTATTGTCAAAGCACATGATGGAGCTTTGCAGCTAGCCAGCAGTCCTGGTGCCGGTACGACCTTCAAGGTTTTTTTCCCGCTATCAGTCGTCCAGAATGCTGTTGAAACTACTCCTGCTGTTGGACTGATTCCCAAGGCGGAAATCCGCGTTTCTGTTTTGCTGGTTGATGATGAAGAATCGCTGCGCATCGTCGGTTCCGACCTTTTAGATGCAATGGGTTTTTCGGTCTTGACAGCGGCTAATGGTCGCGAAGCTCTCGAACTTTACCAAGAGCGAGGCGACGTTATTAATCTGATATTACTGGATATGATAATGCCGGAAATGGGAGGTATCGAAACTTATCGCCTGCTTCGTGAAATGTCACCCTTCATTCCGATTGTCATCTGCAGTGGTTACAGTATTGAGGATATCAATGACGACCTTTGTAACGATCTACACGCTGCAGTGATTCAGAAACCTTACAACCCGGATAATTTACGGAACACTTTGATGAATCTTCTTGTCAATTCGGAGAAGGCATCTCAAAGCGATATCCAGTAAACTGCCGCATATTGCTTGTCGATTATGAAGAAGGCTTCTGTTTCACACCAGGTGTTAACTGTCAAAAAAAACTTAAGATTCAAAAAACCCGCCGTTAAGCCCTGGTTCGCAAGGTTTAACGGCGGGTTTTGTTTTCTGCTTATGGTCGATCCAGCTATTAAGCCGCCTTCGCAAATTCTGCAACGACCGACCGACCGAGACAAGCTAATGCTCTTTCCATGTGTCTAAATATGTTGCAAAGATGATTTGTTGTAGCTACAATAGGCTACAATATCATGGAGGTGATACCTATGTCAGAAACTATTATTAGAGCTCGCGTTGACGAATTAGAAAAACTTGAGTGTGAGTCGATTTTTAAAAGTCTGGGCCTCACTATGAGCGAGGCGATCCGGATCTTTATCCGTCAGGTTAATACTGTGAAGGGCTTACCTTTTGAAATGAAACTTAACGCCACTGCTGCTACTGAGCACGATCATTGGTTTAAAGAGCAAGTTGAATCGGTACTGGCAAAAGTGAATCAGCCGGGCAGGGTATCGGCTTCACATGAGGACGTTGGTACGCGGCTAAAATCCAAGCAGGCAGCTCTTCTTAAAAAGGCGGCCTAACGTGCCTGGCGAGGATGTAATCTGGGAGCCAGAGGCCGAAGCAGATTTAGATTCAATCCTTGAATATATTGCAAAAGATAATATCGAAGCTGCAATATATGTAACAAATGAAATATATCAGCAAGTTTCAATGATGTTAGCACCTGTTTCCCGTCGGGGGAAAAAAGGAAGGGTGGCCGGCACAATGGAACTTGTTATTCTACGGACACCGTACATTGCTGTGTACGTTAAGAAGGGGCCACTCCTGCGGATTATCAAGGTCCTGCATGGGTCTGAGGTGCTGCGGTTTGGGGCATTGAAAGTCAGATAATATATGGAAAAACCTCCAGAGAATGGAATGTCTGCTTTACCGGCAAAGTCCTGTAACTAACCCTCCAGCGATGCGGTGGCAATAAATCCCTGGCAGCAAGCCTTCTCAAAGTAAACCGCAAAATATTCTCCCGCTAACCCCTTCTGTCCCCAATAAGTCAAGTTCGGCATGAGCTAAGTACGTCACGCGGTCTGCAAACATAACAACGACTCTACCTGTATCTGGTTTGGAGGTGCCGACTATCTGTTTATCGGGCATTCAGAAACTCTGAGCGGCCTGGATGTCGATTTCAAGGTGTGGCATCGACGGTGTACCGGAAATGATGAATGGTACAGAGTGCAACCCAGTACTGTATCGAAAAATTAATTTCTGTACTGTTTACCTGACAGACAGACGCTTTAAAAACACATAATGTACTATCAATTGTTGATAGTTAAACCAGATAGCAACCGCAGCAGAAGAAGACAAAGGTGTCACAATCGGATTGAATGTTCTGTTGAGGAAGTAACATCATCTCTTACGGAGGAATAATGCCTTATTTTAGTGTGGGAAAAGAGATTTGAACTGAAGGTAGAGCAATTCGATGAGCACCACATGCATTTAGTTGATCTTTTGAATGAGACAATGGAATGACAACTGACAGGAATGACTTTAAACCGCTTTTGACGTTGGCATTGGCTCCTTTGAAGAATACGGTTTGCCCCGACCTGCGTCATGACACACATTCGCTGTGTCATGGCACACTAAAAACCGTGACGCGACACAGTCCCTGGTTTCCAACATCTTTCCCACCCAACTCCGCAAACCCGCTTCTATTCTATCTCTACGCACTGTTTTGATCATCAATCCAGTCACGGCACGCTTAGTGTAATCACTTTATGCAAAAGTTTCGTTGTGCAAATCAAATCAGTAAGGGAGGCAGGGTATGGCTGAAGAGTTAGAAACGACCCAATATTTGACCTTTACACTGGTCGACGAAGTGTTTGCCGTCGATGTGGCCAGGGTACGGGAGATATTGGAGATCACGAACATCACCAAGGTGCCGCAGGTGCCGGATTTCATGCGGGGGGTCATCAACC
>JACMKU010000055.1 GCA_014379965.1 Chitinophagaceae bacterium | reverse complement strand
GACTACACCCATTCGCGACCTCGTACATTGCCTGATCCAACGACTCGTGTTACTAAATGACTACCCTCTCCCCGCGACCTCGTCCATTGCGAGGCGTGCGGCGACTGAGTCCTTATTGACTCGTGAAAAAGGCCGAAGCAATCTAAGAATAATACTTCCCAGTCCCCTCCCAACTCTCACACCCAACTTCCCCCTCAACGTATTTTAGTACTTCAGCCCAGGAGGAGTATTTAGTGATGTCTTACGGAGGATGGGTATACATAATGGCCAGTACAAACGATTCGACTTTATACGTTGGTTCTACCTCATGCCTGGCTGCCAGGATATCTCAGCACAAGGAAAAAGTATTCCCTACTAGTTTCACGGCCCGGTACAATTGCATCAAGTTGGTGTATTACCGGTTTTTTAAAACTATAAGGCAGGCCATTAGAGAAGAAAACAGAATTAAAGGGGGCAACAGGAAACAGAAAGAAATGTTGATCAGGAAGATGAATCCGGGGTGGAGGGATCTTTATGAGGAGATTAAATTTCTTTAGGGGAGGATAGATTGCTTCGGCCTTTTTCACGAGCCAATAAGGACGAAGAGACAGCACGCCTCGCAATGGACGAGGTCGCGGGGAGAGGGTAGTCATTTAGGACGAAGACGCATCACGCCTCGCAATGGACGAGGTCGCGGGGAGAGGGTAGTCATTTAGGATGAAGAGGCAGTAGGCCTCGCGATGAACGGCGTTGCAGGATTGGGGCGTGTTATTCTTAGATTGCTTCGGCCTTTTTCACTAATCATTAAGGACTCAGTCGCCGCACGCCTCGCAATGGACGAGGTCGCGGGGGGTAGTCATTATAGGACCAAGCGGCAGCACGCCTCGCAATGGACGAGGTCGCGGGGGGCCGCGCGATGCACGAGGTTACAGAAGGGGCATTCAGAACAACCCAGTCACTAAAAAAAACGTTCCAATTGGAACGTTTTTTCTTTTGAGCAAAGCCTTAACCGAATTATTTATTCCTGGAAATTCTTAATCTTATTATACAAGGTCTTCCTGTCAATATTGAGCATTTCCGCTGCCTTCTTCTTATTGAAATTTACCTGCTGTAGTACCGCCATGATCGTTTCGTATTCAGCGCGGCTGGCCGCATCCTTGAGGTCGAGTTCTTTCTTGGGCGATGTGACTGTGGTTGTAAATGTTCGTTGCTCCTGTTGACCATTTGGGTTGATAGCATCCACATTCTTCATTTCCCATGGTAATGAACTCATGCTGATCTTCTCCCCCGGAGGAGTGAGCAATACGGCGCGGCGCACCACATTTCTAAATTCGCGGAGGTTACCTGGCCATGAGTAATGTATGAAAACCTGCAATACGTCTTCATCAAATCCAGCGACCTCCTTACCAAGTTCGGCATTCGTCTTTGCGAGGAAAAATTCGGCGAAAGCGAGAATGTCGCCCTGTCTTGCTCTTAACGGCGGGAGATTTATGGAAAATTCATTGAAGCGATGATAAAGGTCCTCGCGAAACTTTCCTTTGCGGTATCCATCCTGGAGGTTTTCGTTTGACGCGACGATGATTCTTACATCCACGTTCATTTCCTTGTTTCCACCGACGCGCTTGAATTTTCTCTCTTGTATTACACGAAGAAGTGTAGCCTGAACATCAAGCGAGAGGTTTCCGACCTCATCGAGGAAGAGAGTGCCGCCGTCGGCAAGTTCAAAGTGTCCTTCCTTATCTTGTAACGCACCGGTAAATGCGCCTTTCACGTGACCAAACAACTCGCTACCGGCTAATTCTTTAGAAAGTGTACCGCAATCCATCGCCACGAAAGGTTTATCCCTCCTGCGGCTCATATCGTGTATAGTCTTGGCTATTACTTCTTTTCCTGTTCCGCTTTCGCCATACAGAATGATGCTGTAATTGGTCGCAGCCACCACGTTTATCTGATCATATAGTGCCTTCGTAACCGGGGCCTTTCCGACCAGGTACTCTTCGTTATGGTAGTTCGCCTTTCCAGAACCTGCTTTATTGGGAGCACCGCCAGCGGAGGCCTGTTCGCCCTTATTAGCCGGAGCCTGGAGCGTCTTATTCAACACACTTAATACTTCGTCAGGAATGAGGGGCTTAACGATATAATCGAATGCACCCATCTTTATTACTTCAACGGCAGTTTTGATGTCAGAATAGCCAGTAATCATGAGAACCTTAACTGCGGGGTCGTGCTTACGAAGGGCGATGAGCACGTCGATGCCCTCCATATCGCCAAGTCTGTAATCGCAAATGACTACGTCATATTTACCATCAGTGAATTTTGCTATGCCCTTGCTTCCGGAGTGGGCCATTTCCACTTCGTAATTGTTCTTTGTAAGGAATCTACCAAGCAGTGTACACAAATCCATGTCATCATCGATAATGAGGATTTTTTTGCTCATACAAGTGAGTTGAAAATATTAGTTGTTGAAATTAGTTTTTTTTAACGACAATGACCTTAAAGCACAAAATCATGCCGGAGTTATAACTTTAGCATTCCCAATGAGAGAGACTTAACTGTTTGGCAATAAAATTGTCCATGTCGTGCAGTGTCAAACTATACCCACATATCGACATCGACTTCAATTCAGCAGCCAGGTCAAAATGGACTGCCTGTGAAGGCTCTTATAATTGACGATGAGCCTGATATATGTCATTTATTGAAGGGGATACTACGGCATAAAAACATCGAAGCACAATTTGTGACGAGCCTTACGGAAGCGAAAAAACTTGTTACTACATTATGCCCCCCGGTCATTTTTCTTGACAACCACTTACAGGACGGGCTTGGAGTAAACTATGTAAGGACTCTTAAACAACATCTTCCGGCAGCAAAGGTGGTAATGATCACCGCTCATGATACCGCTGCCGATCGCGAAAAGGCTTATAAAGAAGGAGTTGACTATTTCATCAGCAAGCCTTTTACCCGGGAAATAATTATTAAAACAATGGAAAAAATTGAAGGCGGCCTTGGGTAGTGTGGAAAGTTTTCTACAATTCCTGATCAGGCTTACCTTTAATACTCAACAGCACCTGGAACACGCTTCCTTGTCCTGGCACACTCTTCACGTGAATTGTTCCACCATGGTTTAATATAATGTTCTGTGTATTGGTAAGCCCAAGCCCATTACCCTTCATCTTGCTCGTAAAATAGGGCTCAAATAGTTTCTGGATTGTTTCTTCAGTCATTCCCGCTCCATTATCGCCGATCTCAATGCTGCACTTCTCATCCAATTTGCGCGTAGTCACCTTAAGTACTCCCATGCCTTTTTCCATGGCCTCGATTGCATTTACAATCAGATTGAGAAAAGCGAATTTGATTTTCTCCCTGTCTGCATAAATCTCTGTCAGTGCGTTATCGTAGTTCTTCTCGACCTTGATAGCATGGAGATCTATCCTGTCTTTTGCAAGAACAAGCGCTTCATCGAGCACGGCATTGATGTCTACGCGTGTGTATTCCAACTGGGCGAACCGGGTAGAATTGAGGAGGTCGGAGACCAACTGGTTTATCCTGTTCGAATTCCGGTTGATCATATCGTGAAACATCATTGCCTCCTCGTTCTGTCCCGTCATCTCTTTCAGCTGTTCCGACGCAAGAGAGATGTTGGTCAGCGGGTTCCTTACTTCATGGGCAATGGTTCGTGCAATTCGCCCTGTGGAAGCAAATTTTTCTATGCTCTTGAGTTCCTTGAGTTCAGAATTCACGTTGTTCAGCTCCGCCACCCGCTGTTCGAGCTCTGTACTCTTGGACCTTGCCTCGGCGATGGCTTTTTCTTTAGCCGCATATTCACGATTATAGATCATCACAGAGAAGATGATAGTAATAATGGCTATAGCTAGTGAGGTGATGGTAATGATTTCCGTGCCTGTAAAGAAACCTTTGAGTCGTTCATTCCTTTCCCTCATCAATTCGAATTCGTTTTCCTGTAGTTCTGAGACCAGAATTCTTACGCTATCCATAGCTACCTTACTGGGTTCTCGGTTAGCTCGCATTTCCGGGGTTATCGCCAAGTTCTGATTAAAGAGTTCCAGACCACTTGACAGGTAGGCAAGCCGCCTGTTTATTAAATTGCCCAGATGAGCGATCCTTGTTGAATAGGTATTATTATCTGAGGTTAAATCTTTCAGCTCTTTAAAAAGTGCAGGTACTTTTTTGGAGCCCATGATGTAGGGTTCAAGGAAACGTTCATCCTTAGTGATTACATAACCCCTAAAACCTGTTTCAGCTGCAGTAATTTCCGCCCGGATAGCTTCCAGGTTATTAATAACCGAATAGGAATGACTCACCCAATTGGTGGCATTCATCTGCTTTCGAATGATGAGGAAAATAAGAGAGTAAGAAATTAGAAGTAATAGGAAGGCGATGAGGTACCCCGACCTGATTTTAACCCTTGACAGTGGCATAAGATAGTGTCTTGTGAATATGACCGTTCATGGGTAAAGATACTGTGTTTCGTAAGGAGTACGTCTAAGAGCGAGCCATTGACTGCGCCTTAGGACAGATGATTACTCCTTGAATGAAGCTAATCCCTGAAGTAATTAGAAACGTATGTATAATTAATCCGGTCTTAAAAACGAAGGTTCCAAGAAACCACACCACAAGCATCAAAATTGACAATATGTAAAGTCCTTTTTTCATAATCTTCAATTGTAGGTATAATAGAAAAAATGATGCCAGCGGGTATAGCAGTCGTTAAAAATAAAATCGGAGGAAAATATTTCCCAATAAGGACGTTGTTGGAATAAAATAGCGAAGTTTTTGTCTGAATTTCGCAATGGATTATAAAAAAAGCGCATGAATCTTAGATCATCCAATCCTTACCCCTTATTACGACACGGAATCATTCATAGTTATCCCTCGCTGGAGGCCGATTGTAAAACTGATATCGCCATCATGGGAGCCGGCATTAGCGGATCTTTGCTTGCATGGGAATTAGCACAGGCCGGCTTCGCTATTGTAGTAGTTGACCGAAGGCATGCGGGAACTGGAAGCACAGCAGCGAGCACAAGCCTACTTCAATATGAAATCGATATACCCTTGCATGAGCTGACATCGAAGGTCGGGATAGAGAACGCGACGAGGAGCTACCTCCTCTGTCTAGAAGCGATTGATGAGCTTCACGACATATGCGATAAAATTGGGTTGGCGGAAGCGTTTACCTACAAGCCTAGTTTCCAGTTTGCCTCTTATAAGAAACACGTGGGTTCGCTCCACCAGGAATTTCACGCGAGGAAAAAGGCTGGCATTAAAGTTCAATGGCTCGACGAGCCAGAAGTAAAGCAGAGGTTTGGATTTAAGAAACCTGCGGGGCTCTGGTCTCCGAATGGGGCACAGGCGGAAGCGTACCAGATTACTCATGGTTTGCTTCAAAATTCACTGAAGGCCGGCGCTGCAGTCTATGATAACACCGAAGTGACAGAAATTCATCACAAACGTAACGGGGTGGACTTGTTGACGGCAGAGGGAAAGAAGATTAAGGCGAAGAAACTCATCATCGCATGCGGGTATGAATCACAAAAGTACATTTCCAAGAAAGTCCAACAGGTCAATTCGACTTATGCGATTGCCAGTGAGCCAATCGAAAAGAATAACTTTTGGTTTAAGGAGGCAATGATTTGGGAAACTGCCCAGCCATACCTATACATGCGAACCACGGGAGACAAAAGGATCATTGTTGGGGGAAAGGACGTGGAATTTTCGAACCCTAAGAGGCGAGATCGGCTTATTTCTTCCAAGGCACTAGCACTGGAAAGAGAATTTTGCAAGCTGTTCCCTGGAATGCCTTTTAAAACCGATTTCCGCTGGACCGGTAATTTCGCAGGTACAGTAGATGGCCTGCCATATATCGGATCAATTAGTGAGAGACCTAATACCTTCTTTGCGTTGGGGTATGGAGGTAATGGAATTACCTTCAGCGTAATCGCTGCGAAAATCATTAAGGATATGTTGAAAGGAAAGCAGAACCGGGATGCGTCAATATTTGCCTTCGATCGTTAAGAAGCCATGTCAAGACCTTCCTGGGGAAGATTTTCGTAGATATACTTCTCCTGCAGCCAGGATACGCTTCCTTTTCTTTTGCGGACAAACCAACACGCTTTCAGAATGCGAATCGAAAGAATCTTTCCCTTTTGGTTCACCTCGTCGGCAACCTGCCCGGTGATGTACAAGTAATCATTATGAGACTTCTGTATGAGATTTACATTCCTATTGATAAAAATGTCCTTTTTAGCGTCGTCTGTTACCACGCAATTAAGTGAGTTGTCTTCATTCGCCGTTGTCTTTACCTGCAAGGTGGTAGTCTTTTCGTCGTCCTGGTTACGGATCCTTAGCAATCCGAATTGAATGGAACCAATCTTCTGTTGAATTTCGAGTAATTTTTTATTCATATTGATAGATTATTAGAGTAAAGTTAAAGTTGTTACGCCCTGTTCATTGATTGCATGCGGGGTAGCATTGGTTTCTGATCATGAGGAACCGCGACTGTACGAAGAAGCCATTTGTAACCATTCTCCAGGATTGCTTCAACCTTGGTTTTTCTCCTCTCCTGGGGCTCTGTATACTCCACAGTGTTCATTGTCATCTTTACGAGGAGATTCTTTTCCGTGGAATTGTCAGAATGAACATGGTTCACGATCGTCGCCTTTCCGCTAACCTCAATATGGAATTGGGTGCCTTTGCGGTAGAAATGCAGCCTGGCAGGGAAACTGGTTTCGCATTGGTCCACCTGATGTACAGGGGGTTTGCAAATGAACCAGAGATGCCCTTCGTTGTCAACCTTTACGGCCTCAACGATGCAATTAGGCAACTTGATCAGTTCGTTACTCATACTATACATGATGGCGCTACGCACGGTATAGATCTTCTCTCGAATAAATTGTAAGTTGGTGTCGGTAGTCATTTCACGTTCTTTTTTATACATGCTATAAGTCAAATGTGATACCAAGGTGTTAAGTGCACGTTCTGTATGGTTTTTTCAATGTTTTTGCGCAACAAATTCCACATTAACAGAGCCCCATCCCCAATAGTGTGTTTCTTTAGTTGAAATAACTGGCATTCCCTTTTCATTATAAAGCAAAATTCAAGCGCATGAAGGATGTCACCGTACTTTCCCACAAACAGCATAGACTGATCGATAAAGACCATCGAACCGCAGCTAAGATGGCTAATCTCACGTACCTAACCGATTCTAAAGAGGGCATCAAAAGGGTCAAGAAAGGCAAGAGCTATTCTTTCTCCTATCGTGGAAAAGCAATTAGAGGGAAAGACGAGATTGCCCGAATAAAGAAACTGGCGATTCCGCCTTCATGGTCGCAGGTGTGGATATCGCCTACTCCCTCTGGTCATATCCAGGCTACTGGAATTGACCTTAATGGGAGAAAACAATATCGTTATCATGAAAAATGGCACCAGTTGCGCAATGAGACCAAGTTTCACCGTATGTGGGAGTTTGGACAATCACTTCCTCGTTTGAGGAAAAAACTCAAGAAGGATGTCGCAAGTAAGGAGATGACCGCAGAAAAGGTGTTGGCGGCAGCCATTCAACTTATGGAGCAAACTTACATTCGAATAGGTAATAATGGGTATGAGAAATTGTACGGCTCTTATGGCGTAACTACTTTGAAGGACAAGCATGTCGAATTCAAAAAAGACCAGGCACATCTTTCATTTACGGGTAAGAAAGGCATTGAACATAAGATCACATTAAAGAATAAGCAACTGGCCCGTATACTCAAGCAATGCCGCGACATACCCGGAAAAGAGTTGTTTCAATTTTACGGTCGGGATGGCAATCGTAAGACGATCGATTCGGGAATGGTAAATTCTTATATAAAAGAAGCGGCGGATGGAGACTTCTCTGCTAAAGACTTCCGCACGTGGGCGGGCTCATTACATGCCTTAGAATGCTTCAAAGGGATGGAGAAGCCCGATTCGGCACCCGTAATTCAAAAGAACATCCTCAAGGCGCTGGATGAAGTAAGCGTAAAATTGGGGAATAGCCGCAACATTTGTAAGAAGTATTATGTTCATCCAGGACTATTGAAATTATACGAAGAAGAGAAATTGCTCCCCTACCTGGGCAATGGGATGCCCGCCACAAAATCAGGTCAGAGTGGACTTTCTGCGTGCGAAAAGATTTTAATGAAGGTCCTAAAGAAGTGCGGATGAAAAGAACTCGGCCGTTCGGGATACTGGTATGATTTTTTACCCTTATACACCAGGAGATAAATTACGGCGAGGCGGGAAACAACGATTGTAGAAAACCTTTCCTCATTATCCCCTGCAATTTATTCACTTAAAATTGATGATTATGAAAACAAGCGAAAAAACAGCAGAAGTACTTAATGACCTTGTTCAAATTAATAATGACAGGATTGAAGGTTATGAAAGAGCTGCCAAAGAAACGGCCGTTGAAGATGCGGATCTCCGCTCTTTATTCAATGACATGACTACAGAAAGTCGTCGTTATGTGAGTGAATTGAGCAGATGTGTGATTAGCAATGGTGAAGAGCCTGCAGAAGGTACTACCGCTCGCGGCAAGATTTATCGCGCCTGGATGGATGTTAAGGCCGTCTTTACTGGCAAGGACAGGAAAGCAATCCTAGCCTCTTGTGAATTCGGTGAAGATGCCGCTCAGCGTGCATATAATGATGCCCTGGAAGCGGATGCGGATTACCCAGTTGAGGTAAGACAACTAATCGTAGAACAGAAAGCAAGTTTGAAAAAGTCTCACGACCGGATCAGATCCCTCAGGGATTCTCAACCGGCATAACTAGAATGCCTGGCTTGTAGCAATGCGGGCCGGGCATTTATTATCAACTATAGGCATCTTTCTCTAACAACGAAAATCCATTTTATGCAAAAAAATTCAACCACTGCTGATATGAAAACGCTGGCCTCCTGTGTCAACAAATTGGTTCTTGAAGGATATACAGAGGATTTTAAGGCAGGCGAGAGAGGCCTTTTATCATTACAACATGAAAGAATCTACGAACCAAAGAACGTAAGTATCGTGAACTTCTATCGTTTCGAAGGCGCGAGTGATCCCGCAGACAATGCAATCCTTTATGTGATTGAGACATCTGATGGTATAAAAGGTACCCTGGTGGATGCTTACGGTCCCTATGCAGATATTCAAGTGCAGAAATTCCTGGAAGAAGTGGAGAATGTCAACAAAAAAGCCGTGCATCATGATCCAACAGCAACAAACTGACAGTTACATAAAGATTTGTATGAAGACATGGCTCCTCTGTGAGTCTTGTATCCATGCCGAGTCATCGAATGATTATCCAAGGTATGACCTGATCCGGGAGTGTAGTGAATGTGCAAAGGCGTGTTTTGCGGTGGTGTCCAGACTGGTGAGTAAGGCCGATGATCTTGGAGACCTTGTATTTAACTGTCTTTTGCATTGCAGACAGTGTTCAGAAGAGTGTTTGAAATATAACGGCGAAGAGGATATTGAGTTGTGTGGAGATGTATGTGAAGTATGCGGAAATACTTTGAAGAATATCGCCGTGTTCTCTCTGAACTAATAAGTCATTTAACCCGGGCCTTTTCACGTTTGAATGGTAAAATTTTCCTGGCCTGGGTTTTTTAAAATATTCTATAGTCTCAAGGGGCCGGATGTTACAATCCGGCCTTTTGCTGTGGTGAAGGCTAGTGGCTAGTGGGGATAGCTTCAAAACTTTCGCCTGTTCTTTCTTCTCCGTAATTCTATATTCCCTTGCACATCGCTAGCGTAGGTCGGTTGGAGTTAAATGTTTCTTCACCCCACTAGCCACTAGCTACTAGCCACTACCCGTTTAACTATCCACTTGAACACTTCGCCGCATAAAAAAAGACCGGATAGTGATACCGGTCTTATTATTTGCCATTTTTCTTGGCTTGATCTCCTCGTTAGACTCCAGTTCTGGTCCCAGAACGACCGAAAATGAGAGACAGAACGAACAGCGCAAGGAAAATGAAAAATAGAATCTTAGCAATGGAAGCAGCGCCAGCCGCTATACCACCGAATCCGAAGATTGCCGCGATAATCGCAACAACAAGGAAAATTACTGTCCAACGTAGCATAACTATTAGATTTAAATTTATAAACAATCGTGTTTCCTACTTCTTATATATTGCTCGGGTTGCTTAGGCATTACCCATTTTTCAAACTTTATTGAAATTGGCTCCTTTTTCTTCTTGATCCATTTAGGCGGTGCATCCAATGTGCGCACTATGCTTAAATGATTATTAGTATCCAGAGACACAATCTTATCTGCAATCATCATAGGGTATCAACATTTGTCTATAAGGAAATGAAAAATCCGTGCCGCAAAGAGTTTACGTGCAAAAAGGTTTTATCTAGGCAAAAGTTGTGGAATTTTTTTCTCTAAATACGCAGATGTGTATGTAATACTGCTTGTTATTACAAAAATTAAGCTTCTGAATGGGGAAAACGTAACGGAAACGGTTCAGAAATCTCTATACTAGGCTGAAACTATTTTTAAGATGAGTAGTAACAGCTCATATATATCCTACAAAAGTGGTGGCATAGTTTTCGCACGTTACTTATATCTCTTTTTGGAAAGTTCACAGTACCTGTGAATGAACCAAATCGAGAAACCAAAAGGGTTTTGGCATTTGCCAGTGCCCTTTTTTAGTTTGAGCCCGCTGATGGTCATGATAGTTATGATTTACGCGGATGTAATATAAAAGCGCTTCGGACATAAATTTACGAAGGCGTAGTGGACGTCGATTTAATGAACGTTAAACGCTAAACCCTTAAACGTTAAACGCTTCTCTCATCGCGTCCGCTCATCTTTCCATATAAGCCGTATATGGGTGGCATTTGTACTGAAGTCCGCGCACTTGCCATCACCTTTACCCGTATATCCTCCAGATGGTGCACAAATAGGTGTGCATGTGCCATCGTATAACATAATGTATTGATCACAGCAATTGCTAGTGATCAGGTAAGTTAACTTTCCCTGATAGAGATATTCATTTACTTCGGCTGGGGGATTCCAAACGGTTTGTGCCTTTATCGCATCTATCTTCTGTTGTATACAAGGCGGTACCAGCTTTTGTGCTTTATTGCAGGTGCCCGAACAAAGTGCAATCAGGGCTACAGCCATCAAAATAAATCTCATCGAAATCATTTAGAAACAATGATAGGTATATTTGCAGTCACATTTCAAAATTACACGATTGGAAAAAAGCAATTTCGTTGACCAGATTCGCATCTTTTGCCGCAGCGGCCACGGGGGACCAGGCAGTAGACATTTCATGCGAAATAAGTTTACAGCGCTGGGAGGGCCAGATGGTGGCGATGGCGGTCGCGGTGGTCATATTATCCTAAAAGGAAATAGTAATCTCTGGACCCTTCTTCACCTAAGATACTTTAAGAATGTGCTCGCCGAAAATGGTGAAGGCGGAAGTGGTAACAATAAGACTGGCCGTTTCGGTAAAGACGTGGTGATAGAAGTACCATTGGGAACCATCGTTCGCGACGAGGAAACTGGTAACCAGGACGCTGAAGTAATGGAAGATGGGCAGGAACTTATTTGGATCCCTGGAGGCAAGGGCGGTCTCGGCAACAGCCATTTCGCTACGCCTACCAACCAGGCACCCGAGTATTCACAACCGGGACTGCCTGGGATAGAGGGCTGGAAAATCCTTGAACTGAAAGTTTTAGCCGACGTCGGTCTGGTAGGTTTTCCTAACGCAGGCAAATCCACGCTGCTCTCCGTGATTACAGCTGCGAAGCCTAAGATCGCGGACTATGCATTTACTACAATCACCCCGAACCTGGGTATGGTAGAATATCGAGATGGCAAGAGCTTCTGCATTGCCGACCTGCCGGGGATCATCGAAGGGGCCGCAGAAGGAAAGGGACTGGGACACCGTTTCCTTCGTCATATTGAAAGGAACTCCGTGCTGCTTTTTCTTTTGCCTGCCGATAGTGCCGGCCATCGCAAGGAATTTGAGATACTGGTGAATGAATTGGAACAGTTCAATCCCGAATTACTTCAAAAGCAATTTATTATCGCTGTCAGTAAATCGGATATGCTTGATGATGAATTGAAAAAGGCGATAGAAAGCGAACTTCCTCCGGAGGTGCCGCACGTTTTCATTTCCTCTGTCACAAATAAAGGCATCACGGAATTGAAAGATTTACTATGGAAGGTACTGAACGAAACGCCTGAAGATTAGCCCGTTTTTGTTTCTCGCAAAGCCGCTAAGAGACGCAGAGCCGCAAAGCGTTCACAGTAAGTAGGTTTTGCTTCACGCGATATTTTAGGTCTCTTTGCGCCTTTGCGTGATTTCTTAGCGCCTTTACGTGAAACATGATTTTTTTGGCTAAAATGCTGGCATTATTTTTCCTTCTTTCCCTTATATTTGATTCTTAGAATCAAAAGCAGGTTTATAACCCCACCGTACATTCGTTACTCCTGCATTTTCACAACCTTTACTGATTGCTCCCTTTGAACAAAATACCTGTTGCAGGTGCAACAAGAATTGTTCATTTAAAAAATTATCGCATGAAGATGAATGTGACAACTATGAAGTCGGTTAGATTGGGATTGATGGCAATTGCCATTGCACTCCCCTTCCAGTTTTCAGTCAAGGCCGCATCACCCGGCATTCCCCTGGATATCGAAGTATTGTCAGCTCTGCACGTGAAATACCTCGGTGGTGACAACGATGCACTATTCTTCAATATTAAGTATGACAACAAGGCCGGGAAAAACTTCAAGCTTGTCGTCCTCGACGAAACAGGCGAGGCCCTGTTCGAAGACAATTATACAAAGGACCTCGACAGGAGGCTGAAGGTGCCACGGCTCACAGATTCCGAACATGTAATATTTCTCATCAAATCGGTTAGGGAAAAGACTGAACTCACCTATAAAGTAAAGGTCACAACCAAGGTGGTCGACAACGCTTCGATCGTAAGACGCTGATTTTGATTGGTGAATGGACATTATAACTACGCGGGCTCTATGTGTGTATTTATGGGGTAGGGCCAAACTGAAACTTCTGCGAAACACATACATTTCGCCTTTCCGCTCATCATTCTAAGCCTCCCTACAGCTTCCGTCCTTTTGGACGACCCTACTTTTTATAGTAGGTTTGCCGTTTGTAACGCCGTAATTCACATGAAAAGATTTCTTCTTACTATATTATTACCCATCGTCCTGATTGGGAAAATTGCCGCTGACGAAGGCATGTGGTTGCCGCTATTACTTGGACAGCAGGTATACAACGACATGGTGAAGAAAGGATTAAAGCTTACTAAGGACCAATTATACAGCATCAATAAGCCTTCCCTAAAAGACGCCATCATCATTTTTGGCGGCGGGTGTACAGGGGAGGTGGTAAGTGCCGAAGGGCTCATTTTTACGAATCATCACTGCGGTTATGATGTCATCGCTGGCGCCAGCACCGTCGATCGCAATTATCTCCATGATGGGTTTTACGCGAAAAACAAAGGCGAGGAGATTCCGAGTACGCTTAGCGTCCAGTTTCTCCTCAGAATAGACGATGTGACTGCTGAAGTCTCCGATTCCTTGAAAGGGCTGACCGGTGCAGAGAGGTGGCAGAAGCAATTATCCGTCCTGGCACGAATCAACAGCCGCATGAGCGACACAGCACAGAAAATAGAAACGAGGGTAAGTTCATTGTTCAAAGGAAACCAGTTCCTTGCATTCGTCTACCAACGTTTCTATGATGTACGCCTCGTTGGCGCACCACCTGAGAGCGTAGGACGATTTGGAGGCGATACAGACAACTGGGAATGGCCAAGGCATACGGGCGACTTTTCAATCTTTCGCGTGTACACAAGCAGCGAAGGAAAGTCTGCAAAATATTCTTCGGATAATGTGCCTTTGAAACCGAAATGGTTTCTACCTGTATCCCTGAAAGGATTCAAAGAAGGGGAGTATTCAATGATCTGGGGTTATCCCGGGGGAACCAATCGATATGAAACCTCATATGGCGTAGCCCTCGCAACCGAGGTCATCAATCCTACGCTGGTTAAGCTTCGTGAAGTGCGTTTGAAGTATATGTTGGAAGAAATGAAAAAGGATCCTGCTGTCAAACTACAGCTCGCAACCTCATATGCCAGTGTTGCCAACTATTGGAAGTTTTATGATGGCGAAACGAAACAACTACTTAAGCACGATGTGTACGGTCAGAAGAAGAAGTTTGAGGAGAAGTTCATCGCGTGGTCGGACGGCAAACCGGAATACCAGGCACTCTTTGCACAATGGAACGATGCCTATACCAATTGGAGTAAGTACGCTAAGCAACGGGTACACTTAATGGAAGGCCTGTTCGGTTCACAGCTAATGGTATTCATGTGGGAGTATATTCTACCATTGGAGACTGCGTTGGTTAGGACCGGCACCCCGAAGGAATTACTGCGCAGAGTGATGAATGCAGCAACGGAAAAACGGAAGACCTTCCTGGAGAAGTTGAATAAGGAATCTGATATAAACATCGTAGCCGCGATGACGATGCTATTCTACCAGGACGTGAACAAGGACCAGCACCCGATTGGATTCTATGGTAACCTGAAAAATAAGTATGGAAGCCTCACCGATGAATCCACCTATCGAAAGTACGCAGTCGATATTTTCAGTAAGAGTATAATTTTTGACGATAAAAGATGGGGTGCTTTCATGGCGAACCCTGATGCGGGCCTGCTACAGGGCGATCCCGCATACGCTCACATGAGTGCGTACTACACTAACAACTACGCAAGCAAATACCTCCCGTACTATCAGCAATTCAATGCGCTTAACATGGACTTCGGTCGTGTGTACCTGAAAGGCATTATGGAAATGGACGCTGTAAAGGCTAAAATGATGTATCCCGATGGAACGTTTACGATGCGCGTGAGTTATGGTTCGGTAAAGGCCTACCGACCACGAGATGGAGTATTCTATGATAATGTTACTACCGCCAAAGGAATTGTTGAGAAATACAAACCCGGTGATTATGACTTTGACTTGCCTACCAGGCAAATCGAATTATTAAAGAAGCGGGACTTCGGGCAATACATCGATAAGCAACGAAATGATCTGGTGGTAGGGTTCATTACTACACACGACATCACCGGTGGAAACTCTGGCTCACCCGTGATAAATGGAAACGGTGAGCTCATCGGACTATCGTTTGATGGTAACTACGAGGCTCTTGGCCATAAGATATCATATGACAAAGAAATGAGCCGGTCTATTAATGTCGACATCCGGTACGTGCTGTGGTGCATTGACAAACTGGGCGGAGCGGCGAACATTATCAAGGAACTTAAGCTTGTGAGGTAAAGGTTTCTTGGTTGCTTCGTTGCTTGGATTGGTCGAGCGTTCCGCAGTTAAAGCCTAAGAAACTAAGCAACCAAGAAACCAAACTGGGATTGTAAAATAATAAGATAAATTCGTTTGTAAATAACCAGTTGCTTCATTCCAGGAAAATATATTACCTACTTATCGCACTTGTGTTTTCGGCGACGGCTAACTCACAGACTCAATTTAGCATGGCTACCGACTTGAGTGGTATCCGGAGTATCAAGAAGAATCAGCAGTATTGGGCAGTGGGTCAGACCGTTCACACGCACTTTCACATCACTCCTGTCGATGGTGCATATGCATGGATAGCATATTACTCGAGAGGCAGGTTTGATAATACCGTCACGGCTACGGCGAAGTCGACAGCGACATTCCCCCAGGCCATTGTCTACAATAACAGGGCGGAGTTGAGGTTTAAGCATATTTCCATAGGATGGAAACACTATCTCAAAGGCAGATCAAATGCCGAGAAGCGATTAAACATATATGGAATGGCCGGCTTCGGACTATTGCTGGGATCCGTGACGAATATCCATTCAGCCAACATCGACACAGCGAACTACATGGTGCCCGTTAGCAGCGGCAAGTCGCATTTCAAACGGTTAACGCTCGATGTCGGCCTGGGAATAGAGGCACCTGTTGGTGGTGATATCTATATGTACTTCGAGGGAAGAAGTTATATACCAACGACGGACTATCCCAGTCGCTATCTCCTGGTGAATGAGAACGCACCTTTTACAGTTAACGCCAGCCTCGGAATAAGGATACTACTTTATTAGCAACCATTACACACTTAAGACTCCAAAATGACTTCGCAGATGCTGACAATCGAACGGGTTGAACTTTATAAACTCCGTATACCGCTTAAAGAACCGTTTGTGATCTCCCTAGGGCCAATATACGATGCGGAAAACTTGCTGGTGATCATAAGGACTAAGGAGGGCGTCACTGGATTCGGTGAATGCAGCCCCTTCATGAGCATCAATGGGGAGAGCGTGGATACATGTTTTGTTGTTGGACAATACTTCGCCAAGCTGCTCAAAGGAAGGGATGCGCTTGACATTGGCAGTTGCGTAGAAGCCATGGATAAACTGATCTATGGCAACACGAGTGTAAAAAGCGCATTTGACATGGCACTTTATGATATCGCTTCCCAGCATGCTGGTCTTCCCCTCTATAAATTCATTGGCGGGAAAAATGATAAGACTATCGTGACTGATTATACGGTAAGTATCGGTGATCCCTCTAAAATGGCCGCCGATGCAGTAAAGATCAAAGAAGAAGGCTACCCCGCAATAAAGGTAAAACTGGGAAATGATGGGCAGAAAGACATTACGCGGATAAAGGCCATCCGCCAGGCCGTGGGAAAAGATATTCCTTTAAGAATAGATGCAAACCAGGGCTGGGGAGTGGAAGAAGCTATTACGACTTTAAGAGGCCTCGCCGAATTCGATATCCAGCATTGCGAAGAGCCGATACCAAGATGGGCGTTCCTGCGACTCCCGGAGGTAAGGAAGGCAAGCCCTATCCCAATCATGAGTGATGAGAGTTGCGGCGATGATCATGATGCGGCCACATTGATTGAACTGCAGGCCTGCGATTATTTCAATATCAAGCTGGGAAAATCCGGAGGCATTTTCAAAGCGTTGAAAATGGTAAAACTTGCTGAGCAGAATGGAATCGAATTGCAAGTAGGAGCATTTATGGAGTCGAGGCTTGCGATGACTGCATTCGCCCATTTTTCTCTTTGCAGCCCTCAGATAGAACACTATGATTTTGATACCGCATTAATGTTTGTCGAGGATCCCGTAACAGGCGGAATCAGCTACGAAAAGAATGGCGTTGTAAAAGTGCCGGAGATACCCGGACTTGGAGCAAGCGTTAGCGAGACCTGGTTAAGGAAACTGGAGAGCGTAGTTATTTAGCCTTTGCTTTGTTCTTCACTACCGGCGGCGCATTGTCCTTCCATTGCCATAGATGTTTGCATGCGTAAGTGCGATATGGACTCCATTTTCCAGAGATGAGTAGTAGTTGCTCCCTGAGTTTTTTCTTATCACCCGTATCCAACTTGTATAACTTGATCATTGCATTCTGAATGCCGAGATCATCAATGGCAAATACATCCTCTCTTCCAAGTGCAAACATCAGCAGCATCTCAACCGTCCATCTTCCCACGCCTTTGATTTGTGTGAGGTAGGCAATCACTTCCTCATTATCCATCTTGCCTAATTTCTTATGATCCATGCCGAACTCGAGTTCGAAGAGTGCAACATTCTTCACATAGTTTGTCTTTGCATTGGATAGACCGATGCCGCGCAATTTTTCAAAGGGTATGTCGATGATCTCTTGAGGAGTAGGTTCCCTGTCGCCAAACAGCGCAAGAAATCTGTTGTGGATTATCGTCGCCACTTTTGTGGACAGCTGTTGGCTCATGATGGAGGCGCACAAATAATTGCAGATGTTCTTCCTCTTTTTCAACTCGTGGGGAGTGGCTTTTTCCAAAAGCTTTTTGAACTTTCTGTCTTTTGATAAATGAGGGAGGTAGTGCATTGGGAAGTTGATTGGGTTGATTGGGTTGAATGGGTTGAATGAGTTGATTGGGTTGAATGAGTTGATTAGGTTGATTAGGTTGATTGGTTTCATGCATGTTC
>JACMKU010000054.1 GCA_014379965.1 Chitinophagaceae bacterium | reverse complement strand
TTTTCGATGGGAGTGGACGTGGCGGATATCAATAATGATGCATTTCCTGAGATCATTTCAGTAGACATGCTGCCTTCCGATCCTTATATCTTAAAACGCTCATTGGGGGAGGATGCGTACGATATTTTTAGGTATAAGATCAGTGTCGGCTATTCTCCACAGTACACCCGGAATAATCTCCAGTATAATAAAAAGAATGGGATGTTCAGTGAAATTGGACTTTATGCTGGTGTAGCCGCCACTGATTGGTCCTGGGCGCCTTTGTGGCTTGATTTCGACAATGATGGTTTGAAAGATCTCTTCGTTTCAAATGGCATCCCTAAAAGAATGAACGATATCGACTATATCAACTTCGTCTCAAATACAGAGGTGCAGCGGAAGATCATATCTGATAATATGGATCAAAAGGATGTAGCGTTGATCGATAAGTTTCCGGAAATAAAATTGCCAGACAAATTCTATAAGAACAAAGGTGATCTCTCATTTTCCGACGAAGCGTCGCTTATTGATGGCAGCACACCTACTTTCTCAAATGGAGCAGTGTATGCAGACTTCGATAATGATGGCGACCTCGATATCGTGGTGAACAACATAGACGCAGCTGCATTACTTTATGAGAATAAAAATGACACTCGCGGTAGGAATTCCTCCATCCTGATCAATTTGAAAGGTGAATCGAAGAACCGTCGCGCAATAGGGTCAAGGCTAATCGTGTACTCCGGAGAGGAGGTAAGGACTTATGAGAAGAGCCCGGTTCATGGCTTCATGTCATCAATGGAGACGCCATTGCTGATCGGCCGGGGTAACAAACTAATTGATTCAGTAATATTGGTCTGGCCGGATAACTCCCGGCATCTCCTCTCCATCACTTCCACAACGACGGATGTCACAGTAGAATATGTGAAAGGCTTACCCGCGTTCAACTATTCCCAATTGACAAATACGACTCAGAAGCAATCCGGCGAAATGGTCGATATTACTGCAAAGGCAGGTCTGGGATTCCGTCACCAGGAGAATCATTTCGTGGAATTCGATCGCGAGCCTCTAATTCCTCATATGGTTTCCTCAGAAGGCCCGGCCTTAGCGATCGGTGACATTAATCAAGATGGGCTCGAGGATGTGTTTGTTGGTTCTGCCCGAAATTTCAAAAGCGAGGTCTTTCTACAGCAGCCTACAGGAAAGTTTATTAAGCTTACTCAACCTGACCTGGAGCGCGACAGTGCTTACGAGGATGTCGACGCATGTTGGGTAGATGTCAATAACGATGGCAATGCTGATCTCGCTGTAGCAAGCGGTGGAAATGAGTTCTACGGTCGTGATGAGCACAATACCCCACGCATATACATGAACGATGGAAAAGGAAAGTTGACTCGGATGGCGAATCCGTTCGGCAACCTTTTTCTCACAGCCTCGTGCATTGTTGCCAACGATTTCAATGGAGATGGGTATATGGACCTGTTTCTTGGAGCAAGGGCTGTTCCATGGGAGTATGGTCTGTCGCCTCAATCATATTTGTTGAAGAACGACGGTAACGGAAAGTTTATCGACGTTGCTGCTGCTATGGCACCGGGATTGACTTCGGCTGGATTCGTTACGCAAGCCACCTGGTTTGATCTCGATAAGAATGGCGATAAAGATCTTTTACTATCAATGGAATGGGGCGGCATAGACGCGTACATGAACACAAAGGGTAAATTCTCCCGCCTTGAACTGACTACGAAGAAAGGTTGGTGGAATGGAGTGTTTCCATGTGACGTGGACAACGACGGTGATATCGATCTGATCGCCGGCAACCTCGGACTCAATAGCAGGCTTACTGCATCACCTGAAAAACCGGTCAGGCTATACTACAATGACTTCGACGACAACGGGAAGAAGGAACAGATACTTACCTATTACCTGGAAGGAAAAGAAATTGCATTTGCAAACAAGGCAGAATTGGAAAAGCAATTACCCGTTTTGAAGAAGAAATTTCTATATGCCGAGAATTTTGCAAAGGCGACACTTAAAGAGTTGTTGTCTGCTTCGAAACTGGCCAATGCGCGTGTCTTGACAGCCGACTATTTTCCCAACTCGATTCTAGTCAATAATGGATCGATGCAATTCGAGACACGGCCCCTTCCTCCCGATGCGCAATTCACTTCGTTCAGGGATGCAGTCGCAGTAGATGCAAATGGCGACAACCTTCCGGATATATTCCTCGCCGGTAACTACTACGATAATAACATCCAGATGGGCCGATACGACGCGGACTTTGGAACACTACTAATTAACAAAGGGAATGGCAATTTTTCCTGCGAATCTCTCGGTGATTACGTGATAAAAGGACAAGTACGGCGGATACGCCCAATCAGCATCAACAAACGACCCGCCTGGATTCTCGCGTGTAATAATGATAGTCTTAGGGTACTTCAATGGAAGTAAAATCTGGTATTTATAACTTGCTCTTCTGCGTCGTTTAACATTTAAGGGTTTAACGTTTAACGTTCTGCAGCTCGAAGAGTCAGTTTCGTTTAGAAGCTATCCGGAATTCGAAGTCGCCAATCTCGAAATGAAACATCGAATTTAAGAACGTTAACCCCTTAAACGTTAAACGGTAAACGTGTTTCACATCACGGGGTAATAAATCTTCGTCACCCACTTGGTTGAATCCGGTTCAAGCCGCCGGTCTGTTACCAATGAGAGAAACGGTATCGCAGGTGCAGCGCGTCGATGATCTATCACATAGTTCTCTATTTCCTCGAAAGCTTTGTTTATCTGGAGTTGACCGCCCTTGACTTCAGTAATAAGAATGTTTCCACCACCAAGCATCCACTTGTATGTGATGTTTCCCGACGTCGGTAATATCTTATCGACAGGTATTGCCACGCGAGTAATGTATTGCCCCTCTTTGTAGGGACTAATGTTCAACATGGGATGCCCCTTTTCGACAGCTCCATTCATTGCAACGTGTCTCTTTAGTTGGTCGATTAATGCATAAACCTTTTCTATCCCAGGGTTGGAGGCGGAAATTTCGAAGGTCGAAACAAGAGTAGAATCAACAACGGAAGCTTTTTGAATATCGAAGCCATAAACATTGTCTATTCTGGAGTAGTGTTGTTGCATTGTCGTCATTAGCGACTTAATATCGGCTTCAAATTTCCGGGCCTTCAGGTACGCCCGTACTCTTTTGAAAGGATTGTATGACGTCGGTATTTTTGCTTCCCACAGCAACCGCGTAGAGTCAGGATTAGCTCCGTACGGGGTGAGCGAGGAGAAGGCGATGAAGTTC
>JACMKU010000053.1 GCA_014379965.1 Chitinophagaceae bacterium | reverse complement strand
TTAAACGACCCACTCACTATTGACCACTGACCACTCACTATTGACCATTCACTCCTTCGTCGTACTTTTAAAAAAAATCAACCATGGCTATCAAAGACCTTAGCACTGTTCATCATATGGTGAGCGACATGTTTCAATGGCCAAAGACTGCAGATGAGTGGAAACAATATGAGTTGAGTAAGGAGCAGTTGGAGTTTTTCAGGGCTAATGGATTCATTAGTGGCATACCGATGCTGGATGCCCAGCAACTTGACAAGATAAGGGCAGAGTTGACTGCTATTGCCGACCCCAAGCATCCCGGTCATGAGCTGTTCTATGAGTTTCATTCAAACGAGTCGGCTGATCCGAATACTATTCTTTTTCATGCACTAGGAGCATGGCGCATCACAGAAGGCTTACACGATGTGCTTTGGAATCCCAGGTTTCTAATGGCCGCAAGCCAACTACTCGGCGATTCGCCGGTACGGTTCTGGCATGACCAACTTTTCTGGAAGCCTGCAAAGCAAGGCGGCGTAGTTGCATGGCACCAGGATTATTCTTATTGGACAAGGACAAAACCAGTGGCTCACATCACGTGCTGGTGTGCGCTCGATGATTCAACAATCGAAAACGGATGTCTTCAATACATTCCAGGAAGTCATCGATGGGGCTTATTGCCAAAACCCGTCATCGCCGGAGATTTGCAGGGCATAAGGAACGACCTTACAGCGGATCAACAAAAGCAGTTCGATCATCCTCAATTCGCGGAGGTGAAAGCAGGAGAAGCTATCTTCCATCATTCCCTCACATTACATGGCTCGGGAACAAATACTTCGCCGCGACCCAGGCGCGCGTTTGTGATCAATGCATTCGCCGATGGCGTTGTGTCCGATTCTAATGATGAGTTGTTGACGGGAGTCCCGGCGGTGCGTCGAGGGGAGAAGATGGAAGGGAGGTTTTTTCCACTGTTGTATCCTAAATCGTTTAACGTTTAAAAGGTTTAACGTTTAACGTTCTTTAGATCGGAGAGGGTTTAATGTAGGCGATTGGAGCTCGAGTAACTAAGGAACCAAGCAACTAAGCAACTAATCAACTAATCAACCAATCAACTCCACCACTAATACCCGTACTTCTCCCCCCATAAGCTCTTCAAAAACCTCCGCAATTCTTCTTCCCTGGCATTCTTACCAGGATCATAAAACGCATTTCCCGATAGTTCGGTGGGAAGATATTCCTGTGCTGAAAAGTTTTTTTCATAGCTATGCGAATACTCATAGTTTTTTCCGTAACCAAGGTTCTTCATCAATTTGGTCGGGGCATTGCGGATGTGAAGCGGCACGGGAAGGTCTCCATGTTGTTGCACGGCATTCATCGCAGCGCCTATGGCTATGGTAGCAGAATTACTCTTGGCACTCGATGCGAGATAGATCGCACACTGGGAGAGTATTAGATTTGCTTCGGGATAACCGATCTTGTTCACCGCATCGAAAGTAGCATTGGCCATCACCAGCGCGGTTGGATTGGCATTGCCAATATCTTCGCTGGCAAGAATCAGCAATCTTCGGGCTATGAATTTTACATCCTCACCACCGTCAAGCATTCTTGCCAGCCAATAAACGGCGGCATTCGGATCGCTGCCTCGGATAGATTTAATAAATGCCGAAATGATGTCGTAATGCTGTTCACCGCTTTTATCATACAAGGCAATCTTCTTTTGCGCCACCTCCATCACTAACTTATCGGTGACCACCACTTGATCAGGATCTTTCCCGCCTTTTTTCACGGGAGTAGTAGCGACAATCTCGAGCAGGTTCAACAATTTCCTCGCATCGCCCCCGGAAATATTAATCATTGCCGCCGTTTCTTTTAGGTCGATGGACAGCTTACTAAGCACTTCATCGTTTTCAATGGCAGTCTGCAACAATTGAATCAGGTCTTTTTCTTCGAGTGGTTTAAGTACATACACCTGGCATCGACTAAGCAAGGCGCTGTTGACCTCGAAGGACGGGTTTTCGGTCGTTGCGCCGATAAGCGTAATGATGCCTTTTTCAACAGCGCCGAGTAATGCATCCTGCTGTCCTTTATTAAACCGATGTATCTCATCGATGAATAGTATTGACCCGGGTTTTGTCTTCGCCTGCTCGATTATTTCCCGAACGTCCTTCACTCCGGCACTGATTGCACTTAGAGTGAAGAAAGGTACACTGAGTGCATGCGCAATGATATTGGCGAGCGTTGTCTTGCCCGTGCCCGGTGGTCCCCAGAGGATCATTGAGTGAATCCTTCCCTGTTCAATTGCTGTGCGAAGTATGCTACCCTTTCCTGCAAGATGTTGCTGGCCCGCGAGTGCATCGAGCGTGGTTGGACGTATTCTTTCTGCTAATGGGATCATAACTGCTGTCAACCAATCTTGTTTGTGATCGGATTAAGCAGCGAAGTTCGGGAAATGTGCTGGGTTCGCTAGCGGCGGGGAATACTATTGCTGTTGCTGTCCTCCTTGGGCTTCATCCAGGTAAGGCACGTCCTCTATTTCGGGATGCACCTCCAATTTTACACTGGTAAGATCCTCGAAGGTCTGTCCATCTTCGTAGCCGACCGATACGAATACTGATAGGGACTGCCTCGCGAGACCCTTGAAAGTTCCCTTTACTGGGGAGCAATCATTGAAGTGCCTGCCTACGGCCAGTTTCACATGGTGATTAGTTACCCAGACGTTGTTCGTTGGATCTATCCCCGTCCAGCCGACTCCGGGAATCCATGCCTCGACCCATGCGTGGGTAGCACCTTCACCGCGCATGCCATTCTGGTTAGGACAGATGTATCCGCTCACGTACCTGCTTGGTACATGCATGTTGCGGAGTAGTTCGAGCATCACGTGAGCAAAATCCTGGCATACTCCCGAGCGGTGGTCCAGTACTTCGGCTACCGTGGTCTCAATAGTGGTAATTCCTTTGAGGTATTGAAATTGTTCAAAAATATACTGGCAGCATTTTTCAACCGCCTCCATAACCGTCATTCCCGGCACATAGAAACCAGAGATCAACTCGTCCATCTGCGCGCGTAGTTCGATCTCCTTGATTTGTGAGAATTCCAATAGCGAAAGGTTATTGACCACCTCGCGTTTCAGGTCATCAAATTGCGCTGGCGAGAATGTTACGGGTCCTGGCAGTCCAAGCGTACGCACGATGAGCTTGCTTTCGATCACTAGTTGCTTGTGAGACGGCAAGAGATTAAACATACCTGCACGGTTTCCCCAGTAATCGCTTATCGCGAGGACGTCGGGATGGCCGGTAATGTTTAGTTCATGATAAAGAGCCTCCTGGCCGGAACAGGAGAAAGGATAGATCCTGATTTCGTTCACACTTTCCTTTACGGGACGGTCATACTCGTACTTGGTGATATGGTGAATGTTGAAGACGGGCATCGGGTTGTTTTATTTCATGCGTACGAGAAATAGATTCTTGTCAGTTGATTTGAAAATTGTACCAGCTCGCTCCTAAGTGAGTGGAGAAACTGTGGAAGTCCCATTTCTTTTATCATATTTATATCGGCAAATTCGACCTTGCTGCAAATCCTGCCAAAACTTTTTTGTAGATTTTCACTCCCCTCCATTTTGCTTTCCTCCATCACATCATGAAGATACCTGTTGATGCGTGTGAGTGAGTAATTAAGAGAACGCGGAAAATGTTTATTCAGAATTACATGATCCACCACATTCATCGTATGCTGGTCACGCGTGTAGGTCTTTAGGTAGAGCTCATACCCAGATAATGACAGCAGGAGGTTTCTCCAGAAGAGGATGTCCTGCACGCTGTCGAGCTGGTGTTCTATTTTCTTGAAATGAGCATAAGCTGTCTCAATGGTTAGCAGGCACCGTTCTATATACTTGCCGAGGTTCATAAAAGCCCAGCCCTGCCCACGCGGCATGGTGCTATCTGTTACTCCGTAAAACAAAGTATTGTTCTGGTCGAGGAGGTCAATCAATTCGATCGAACGCGCACCTTTAAGCCTGGTATCGAGATCGGGTGCATTCACAATATGGTATAATTGGTTGACCTGTTCCCAAACTTCCTTTGTAATGTTGTCCTGGACGCCGCGTGCGTTTTCCCTTGCCTTTGTGATCATTACCTTAATCGAGTTGAGATTCTTGGTGTCTGTAATCATGAACTTCAGTGCCGAAGCTGTGTCTTTCACCTCTTCGGGATTTATTCCCTCGGGAGTGTGGGAGAAGGTGCTGGCTACATCCATCCAGGAAAAATTATTCGTATTGCCGATATCGAACGAAAGAATATAGTTCGTCCTGATCACACGCATCATGCAATCGCTTCGTTCCATGTAGCGGTTCAGCCAGAAAAGGGAGTCTGCTATTCTACTTAACATCGTTTTTGTATTACGGTCGTCGGTTTAACGTTCTTAAAGTTGGATTTTAATTCCTGGCCTGAACATTCGTTCGATGGGTAGTCTCTGAGCCCCGTGTGAATACACAACGTTCACAACGTTAAACGTTAAACCCTTAAACGTTAAACGACTAAAGATCAACCACCCAAGTGTCCTTACTTCCTCCCCCTTGCGACGAGTTAACCACAAGCGATCCTTCCCGTAGTGCCACTCGCGTTAATCCACCCGGCACAATTCGGATACCATTGGGACCGCAGAGAGCATAGGGTCGAAGGTCTACGTGTCGCGGTTGAAGCTTGCCATCTACGAAACACGGAACAGTTGATAGTTTGATGATCGGCTGTGCGATAAATTCCCGCGGTGTCTCGGTGATTGCTTTTTTGATCTCTACAATTTCTTTTTCGGTGGCTTTGTTACCCATCACCATGCCGTATCCTCCGGACTGGTTTGTTCTCTTGACCACCATGTTCTCTATATTTTTAAAAACATATTCTCTCGCCTCCAGGTTCTCCAGGCCATAGGTTGGAACATTGGGAAGTATGGGTTCTTCATTGAGATAATACCTGATCATCGCGGGCACATATGCATACACGGCCTTATCATCTGCCACCCCATTGCCCACGGCATTTGCAATGGCTACGTTTCCTTTTCGATAGGCACTCATGAGACCAGGAATACCCAGGGCGCTATCGGGTCTGAATACAAGCGGGTCGAGGAAGTCGTCGTCGATCCTTCGATAGATCACATGCACCTGCTGTAGGCCCACGGTGGTTTTCATATACACTTTGTGATTGTTTACCAATAGATCTCTGCCTTCTACCAATGGAATACCCATGGAACGGGAAAGGAAAGTATGTTCGAAATAGGCGGAGTTAAAGACGCCAGGTGTTAACAGCACTACCGTTGGATTTGCCTGTTGCTGCGGCGCCAGGCTAGAAAGTATTTCTTGCAATACCAGCGGATAGTTGTTGATCATCCTCACTCTGCTGTCGGCAAGGGTATTTGGGAAAATGCGTTTAGTCACCTCACGGTTCTCGAGCATATACGAAACTCCCGAAGGGGTGCGTAGGTTGTCTTCAAGGATATAGAATGTGCCATCCTGGTCACGGATAAGATCGATGCCCGAGATATGGACATAGAGATCGTGCGCCACATTCACCCCAAATACCTCGCGGGTGTAGTGCGGGCAGGAGGCGATCAGTTCGGGCGGAATGATATTGTCCTTGAGAATTTGTTGTTGTGAGTAGATGTCCTTGAGAAAGAGGTTCAGGGCCCGCAGTCGCTGCGTGATCCCTTCCTGGATATGGTTCCATTCAGTATTTGTCAGGATGCGGGGAATGATATCGAATGGAAAAATCCGCTCAATACCGGCATTGTCGCTATAGACGGTAAAGGTGATTCCCTGGTTCATGAATAGCTCGCTCGCCAGCTTGTCCTTCTGGTGGAGAAGCTCTCCAGGTAACTGACTGATATCATGAAATATCTGGCGATACTGCTCGCGGATGGTGCTGTCCACGCACATTTCGTCCCAGGTGCCTGGATAGGTCTTGTATTCCTGAAATAGTTCGTGCCCAGTCATTAGCAGCGGTTTGGCGATAAAAAAAGTTGCGTCACACAGGGGTTTGTGTGGGCAACCGTTATAACCGAATATA
>JACMKU010000052.1 GCA_014379965.1 Chitinophagaceae bacterium | reverse complement strand
TTTACCCCCTTCATCCCAAAACCAATAACAATATTAAGAGCGGTGAGGAAGGGATTCGAACCCTTGGTACAGTTTAACCCGTACGGCAGTTTAGCAAACTACTGATTTCAGCCACTCATCCACCTCACCAGCTCCCTTTTTAAAGGGGCAGCAAAAATAAAGAGAACCCGCTAGATATCCCAAAAAAACAATCCCGCCAATTGGCGGGAAATAAGTTTAGGTCAAGCTATAATTATATCTGGATTACATGGCGGCCAACTGCACCTTCTGCTGGAGTTCCAACACATTTTCGCGGAAAACTGTATCAGTATCCATCAGGTCCTTGACCGTCTGGCAGGAATGGATGACCGTGGTATGATCCCTTCCACCGAAATGCTCTCCTATCGTCTTCAATGAATTCTTGGTAAATGCTTTTGCCAGGTACATAGTAATCTGCCTTGCCTGTACAATCTCCCTCTTGCGCGTCTTCTGCAAAAGCTTATCATACGAGACATCAAAGTAATCACATACCATACGTTGTATCGTATCGATAGTAATTTCCTTGCTGGACGATTTTACAAAATTTCGTAACACCTTCTTTGCTAAGTCTAAATCAATCTCCCTCCGATTTAGCGAAGATTGTGCCAACAGTGAGATCAATGCACCCTCAAGTTCACGCACATTACTATTGATATTGTACGCGATATACTTTACAACTTCTTTCGGCATCTCCAGTCCGTCGTTCTTCATCTTCTTCTCCAGTATATCAATACGGGTATCGTAATCAGGAATCTGAAGATCTGCACTCAAACCCCAGCGAAACCGGCTCAATAATCTCTCCTGGACACCTTCGAGGTCTTTGGGCGACTTGTCCGACGTCAGGATGAGCTGCTTGTGCGATTGGTGAAGGTGATTGAATATTGCAAAGAATGCATCCTGCGATTTTTCAGCCTTGCTGAAAAACTGGACGTCGTCAATAATCAAGACATCGATCAACTGATAGAAATGGATGAAGTCGTTGATGGCATTATTCCGACTATGATCCATGAACTGGTTAATGAATTTCTCGGAACTAACATATAATACCACCTTATTAGGGTGCATACGCTTAACGTCGTTACCTATTGCCTGCGCCAGGTGGGTCTTACCAAGTCCTACACCACCATATAATACCAGGGGATTAAAGGAATTGGCTCCTGGCTTCTCCGCGACCGTCTTACCGGCCCGGCGGGCTACCCGGTTGCAATCGCCTTCTATAAATGCTTCGAATGTATAGATATGGTTAAGCTGCGGGTCGATTTGCATCTTCTTCAGACCCGGGATGACAAACGGATTCTTTACGGGATTATTTATGACTAAAGGAAAATCCATTTCGTTGTTTGAAAAAGTTTTGAACCCCTGACCGGTGACATCCATAGTAAGAGGTTTATTCTTACTATTACCGCTATCGACCATGATGCGATATTCGAGTCGAGCCTCTTTTCCTAACTCTCTCTTCAAAGTCTTTGCCAATAAATTTACATAATGTTCCTCGAGATACTCGAAAAAGAATTGACTGGGAACCTGGATGACAAGAATATTATTTTTTAATGATACAGGTTTGATAGGTTCGAACCATGTCTTGAAATGCTGCCATTCAACAATATCCTTGATGATCTTTAAACAATTCGTCCAGATTTTTTCGGCATTTTTCTCCATCAGTCAGTGGCCAATTTATATATCAAGTTAACTATAGTGGTTCAAAAAAAAGTCCAATAAATCTTTGCACATATGTCGATAAAAAAACTTGGACAGGGTGGCGAATATCTATATTTCCCGGTTAAAAAAAAATTTTATCCTTTGGTTTTTTTAGTATTAAAAATAGTCAGTGATTTTGAAAGTTTTTTGATTTTAAAATTTGGAAAATTCAATTCTTTTAACCTCTACAATCTATTGCTTATCTACCCTTCTATTAATCACAACATTACCTGTCTCTTGTCCTTTTCAACTTCCGATCACTCTTCTAACTCGTTATAAATTTTATCGGCGATCCAAATCATCTTCTCTTCATCCCAATCAACTTAGTCAACCATTCAACCCAATCAACTTTATCATCATTTAACCCAATCAACTTTATTACCTTTCAACCCAATCAATCAATCAACCAATCGTTAGTATCAAACAGCGATTCCCCAATAGAACAATAGCCCACATAAAGTCTCCGTTCATGCACAACTTTGTTCATAACCACGATCGATTTAAATAAATAACTTAAAATGAAGATGCCTGTACAGATAGGTAGGCAGTTCTTGTAAGCTACGGATGCTTACGTAAATTTTACGCAGGATATTCAGCAGATAAAAATCAAGTGAATTCTTTCAACAGGCATTCGTCTCGCTTTTGAAGATATAAACAATTTCCTGTCCGGCAAACGAAAATTTTTAATTAAAGGAAATAGAAAAAAAGCCTCCTCTACCCCCTTTTTGCGACCATTTTTTAAACCGCCATATTTACTAAGAATCATTACATTTGTTTCACTAAAACTAAACGAACTGTTATGAGAAATTTACTTGCCGCTATGGTAGCTGTAGTGCTGTCCTGCTCCACCTTATCCGCTCAAACGCTCAAAGAAAAAACCAGCTTCGGCTTTAAGGCCGGTGTTAATATAAGTACATTCAGAACCGCCATCGACTACCAGAACTTTAAGCCTGCAGTGAAGCTAGGCCAGGTGTTTGGCGGCTTTGTTCAGATCCCGGTTTCATCTCGCTTCATCATCCAACCTGAATTCCTCTACTCCCAACTCGGGGCTAAGACCGAGTCACAATTCTGGGGCGAGGCTACATTCAGGTATAATTACTTCTCCATTCCAGTGCTTGTTAAGTATAAGCTCATCAGCACCTGGAATGTGTTTGCAGGAGCCGAGGCCGACTTCCTCATCAGGGCAAGGCAAAAACAATCCCTGAAGACTTCTACCATCACTAACGATATCAAAGATTTTGATTTTGCATACACCGCAGGTTTCGGCACCGCCGGGCCAAGATGGATATTCGACGCTCGTTACATCCACGGTTCACAGGATGTAAGCCCCTCAGCAGGTGAAAACACGTTCTTCAACCAGGCAGTGCAGCTGACGCTGGGTTATAAGCTTTTGAAGAAAGCAGCGAAGGCCACTATGGCGAAGTAATCAGTTGATTGGGCTGAATGGGTTGGTTGGGTTGATTGGGCTGAATGGGTTGATTGGGTTGATTAAGTTGATTAAGTTGATTGGGTTGATTAAGTTGAATAAGTTGATTAGCCTGTAACTGCTTAGGTTGGACACGAATTACCTCAATCAACCCAATCAACTTTATCAACTTATTCAACTTAATCAACCCAATCAACCCAATCAACCCAATCAACTCAATCAACAAATCAACCAATCAACTCCCCGACTGTCTATCTTTGCTCCTTTCAGGATAACCACCTGACACCAATGCAAAAGATCATTTCTATACAGCTTCTCCCGGTTGAAGTCGCAGATGACGCAGCCATTAGGCAATACCTGGCCAACTCCGAAGGCATAGATCCCCTTTCAATCTCCGGATATACTATAATAAAGCAATCTATAGACGCCCGAGGCCGACAAGCTCGGGTAAACCTGACCGTAAGAGCCTATATCGGCGAACCTTTTCAGGAGCGAGAACGCATGGGCTTCGACTTCCGCGATGTAAGCCAGTCCAAGCATATCGTGTTAATCGTTGGCGCCGGGCCCGCGGGACTTTTCGCGGCTCTCAAACTAATCGAGGCAGGCATCAGACCAATCATACTGGAACGCGGCAAGGACGTACGAGCGAGAAGGCGTGACCTCGCCCTATTAAATAAGGAAGGAACTATCAATCCCGAGAGCAACTACTGCTTCGGGGAAGGCGGCGCAGGCACCTATAGCGACGATAAACTATATACGCGTAGTTCCAAACGTGGCGACATTGACAGGATACTTCATCTTTTCGTCCATTTCGGCGCCGAGGAGAAGATCCTGTATGAGTCACACCCGCACATCGGTACGAATAAACTCCCCCAGATCATCACCGCAATGCGCGAAAGGATCACTGAGAATGGTGGTTTATTCTTATTTGAAAAAAAAGTCATCGACTTAATCGTCAGCGATGGTCGAATTAGTAAGGTTTCTACCGCTGACGGAGATCACTATTCGCCGGATGCCGTTATCCTTGCCACCGGTCATTCGGCACGTGATATATTCGAGCTGCTTCATTCAAGGAAACTGGCCATAGAGGCTAAATCCTTTGCCCTTGGTGTACGCGTAGAGCATCCGCAGGATCTCATCGACGCCGCCCAATATCATCTCGCTCCCCCAAAACCAGCCTCAGGAGTCGCGGTAGTACGCTCGCCTCATCTTCCCCCGGCGTCATATAGTCTCGTGGAACAGGTAGATGGCAAAGGCGTATTCTCCTTTTGCATGTGTCCCGGTGGTATCATCGCACCGGCAGCGACCGCTCCCGGTGAACTGGTTGTGAATGGGTGGTCACCCTCAAAAAGAAATAATCCTTATGCCAACAGTGGCATCGTAGTGGCCGTGGAAGAAAAGGATGCAGCGGCATACTTCGGTATCAACACACCGGTGATAGATCCTTTCCTGTTAATGAGGTTTCAACGCGACATAGAACAGAGGTCCTACGCCGCAGGTGGAGGTGAGTTCGTAGCACCGGCGCAACGCCTCGTAGACTTTACTTCTTCCAAACTCTCGGCCAGCCTTCCCGATTGTTCCTACCTCCCGGGCCTAAAGTCGGTGATGCTAAAGGATGCTCTGCCTGGATTTATCAATCATAAACTACAAATCGCCTTCAAAGAGTTCGGCAAGAAGATCAGGGGCTATCATACCAATGAGGCGGTCGTCGTAGCTACCGAGTCCAGAACATCATCACCGATTCGCATCCCCAGGGAAAAAGTTGGTCTTCATCATCCCCAGGCTTCTAACCTCTTTCCCTGCGGCGAAGGCGCCGGTTATGCTGGCGGCATCGTGAGCGCGGCCATGGATGGCGAAAGGGTTGCAAGCCGGATTGCTACAGTTCTCCTTCGTCGTTGACGCCATCTTTTGGTTAGTTTACCCCCCAGCCGCGTCGATTCATCGAAATATTGCATCTTATATGATCGAACGGCTATTTTTGCCCTACAAAACTCAACCATGCCCATACTGGAACTACATCACTTGAGAAAATACTTTGCCACCCAGAAAGCGGTGGACGATATCAGCCTGTCCATTGAGAAAGGTCAAATATTTGGATTGCTTGGTCCCAACGGAGCAGGCAAGACCACGCTGATACGGATGATAACCGGGATATTCTATCCGGATGAAGGCGAAATCATTTTCGACGGTAAGAAATTCGACCCGAGAAACGATATCAGCCGCATCGGCTACATGCCCGAAGAGCGCGGTCTGTACAAGAAAATGAAGATCGGCGAGCAGACGTTGTACCTCGCACAATTGAAAGGTCTTGGACGGGCCGAAGCCACAAAGAAAATCAAGGAGTGGTTCGAGCGCCTCGACATGCAGACCTGGTGGAATAAGAAGGTTGAAGACCTTTCAAAAGGGATGCAACAGAAATTGCAATTCGTAACGACAGTTCTACATGAACCCAAGCTCGTGATCCTTGACGAGCCATTCAGCGGACTGGATCCGGTTAACACCAACCTTATTAAGGACGAGATCTATAACCTCGCACGTAACGGTGCCACCATCATATTCAGTACTCACCGAATGGAACAGGTAGAAGAGATCTGCGACCATATAGTACTTGTCAACCGTGGAAAGAAGATACTGGATGGAACGGTGAGGCAGGTAAAACAGGATTTTAAGGAAAATCTCTTCCGTGTCAATTTCTCCCAGGCTATCACAGCCGAGCACCTTGCCATTCATCTTTTCGAGGTCAAGCAGAAGGGCGACCGCGATGTGATCATCAAAGTAGACCCGGCTTCTACCAACAACGACGTGCTGCATTATTTTATCAATAAGGGCTTAGGAATCGAGTCATTCAACGAGATCCTGCCATCGCTAAATGAAATATTCATCAGGCAGGTAGAAGGCACACCGACTTCGAGACAGTTCCAGGTAGTTAATAGCTAAGATTTCACATCAACCAACACAAAAATGAACAAGATACTACTCATCATAAGAAGAGAATACCTGACAAGGGTAAGGAAGCGGACATTCATCATAAGCACTATTCTGTTTCCGTTACTCTACCTGGGGCTGATCTTCGGCACCACATACATCGCCACAAAGGGTGGAAGCAACCTGAAAGTTGCCGTCGTCGACTCCTCGGGTTATTTCGATAAGGGAAGGGTGGAAAGAGAAAACCTGCTCGACAGCTCAACCGTATTGACATTAGTCTCGGAACAACCCGACAGTCTGAGGGCCAATTTCAAGGAAATGGGTTACGACGGCTTCCTGATTATCCCCGCAAACCTGAACTGGGAGAAAGGGGTTAAAAAAATTCCTCTCCAATCAAACAATACGATGAGTAATGAAGGCGCCGCACCGGTGCAGGCTAAACTGAATCGTATCTGGGGCAGTATCAAGAATGAAAAATTGGGTATCGATGAGACAAAGAAAAATATACTCGAAACGAGTAATATCGGGCTGTACCCACAAAATATCAATGACAAGTCGGCAAACTCCGGTGTAGCCAGTGGTATCGGTTACGTCGCTGGGTTCCTCATATACTTTATCCTGCTACTCTATGGCTCGCAGGTAATGATGGGCGTAATGGAAGAGAAGACCAGCCGAATCGCTGAAGTAATCGTCTCATCTGTGAAGCCGTTTCAACTGATGCTGGGGAAGATCATTGGGATCAGCCTTGTAGCCCTTACACAGTTCTTCCTATGGATCATCTTCATTTTCGTCATCTATAATATTACCAAGGCCACTGGTCAGAGCAACGCAACGATGAACAATATGGTAGGCGGTGTACAAGAAGTGTTCACCAGCATCAACGTCCCGTTGATCCTGTTTTGCTTTGGATTCTATCTGTTGGGCGGCTTCTTCTTCTATGCCTCTCTCTACGCTGCAATCGGTAGTGCGGTGAATGAAGACATGCGCGAGGCGCAGTCATTGAGTTTTCCGATCACCATGCTCGTCATCATTTCAATAGCGTTGATGTCGGCGGCGATGAAGGACCCAACCGGGCCGCTGGCGGTCTGGGGTAGCATCATACCATTCAGTTCTCCGATCATGATGATGGCTCGAATCCCGTTCGGTGTTCCAGGGACTGTACCCTGGTGGCAGTTAGGCCTATCGATGGTGTCACTGGTAGTCGGGTTCATTCTTACTACGTGGTTTGCAGGCAAGATCTATCGGACGGGTATTTTAATGTATGGAAAGAAACCTACGTGGAAGGAGATGATCAAGTGGGCCTTTAGAAAGAATTGACGGAACGATTTCACGCAAAGACGCAAAGCGTTCATTTAGAATCGCTGCATCTATCCGGAACGCTTTGCGTCTTTGCGTAAATTCTTTGCGACTTTGCGAGAAATCTTGTCTTTGCGTGAACCTCCTTTTGTTAAAAAAAACTTTATTCCTTCCTCCATGTAACAAAATACGAAATCAGTCGTATATTTGATACGAAGTATTTCGTGAATCAATAAACCAAAAAAATTATTATGAAACCAGGATCCATTGCAGCGGGCCGCATCCTGCTCGGCGCACTTGCCATTTCCACGAGTATCGTTCTTATGTCATGGGATGGCAGACAGCAGGCCGACCGATTCGAGCAACAACAAACCACAAAGGATTCCTTGCCTAAAGGCAAGAAGGCGGATAAAGAGAAGAAGGCCCGTGACCTCGATGAGGTGCTGGAGGAACTCGATGCCGTGAACATAGATCTTGAAATGGAGAAGGCGATGAAGGAGATGCAGAACGCGCTAAAGAATTTCGATGGCGCTAAGATCAAGCTGGACATTGAAAAGGCGATGAAGGAAATTGACTTCACGAAGATTCAAAAGGAAGTTCAGGAGTCGATGGCGAAGCTTCATATAGATATGGATAAACTCCACGAGGAACTGAAGACTGGTATGAAGGAATTGGATGGAAAGGAATTCAAGATGGAAATGGAAAACCTGCTTAAGGAAGTCGACATGCAGAAGATACAAAAGGAAGTGCAGGAATCACTATCCAAGATGGATTGGGACAAGATGAAGAAGGAACTCGACGAGGTAAAGAAGATCGATTTCTCAGAACTTGAAAAGGAAATGGAGAAAGTGAAAATTGAGATGAAGGAACTCGGACCAAAGATTGAAAAAGAGTTGCAGGGTGCCAAGATCGAGATCGAGAAAGCCAAGGCTGAATTGAAGGAATTCAAAACTTTCGTAGATGGTCTCGAGAAAGATGGACTGATCAAGAAAAACGAAACTTATACGATCCGTCATGAAAACGGCGAATTGTTTATCAACGACAAGAAAGCCTCTAGCGAAACGTATAACAAATACAAAACTTTCCTCCACAAGCACAAAGATTTCAACCTGAAGAAAACAGACGACGACTTTGATTTAGACATCGATTAATATCTCTTGCCATAGCCGGCCATGAAAAGCAAGCCTCGTCTCGAAAGGGATGGGGCTTTTTTTTGTGAAGACCGGAAAGTCCGGAAGTCTGGAAGTCCGGAAGACCAGTTTTTAAATAGTGTGTTGCTGCATATCTAGCGGCAACTTAAAGTATAGATTTTTCTAACTAAAAGCTGGTCTTCCGGACTTCCGGTCTTTCCGACTTTCGGACTACACAACGATTCATTCCCCAAAATCCCCCATTCATTTAAAGAAACCTGCCGTTGACTAATTGTTGCCTTTTTTTCGCCGCGGATTTCTTTTTCTTTGTATTGCAATCGGACATTAACCTTAAATCTTATCTAGAAAATTCTTTCTCATTAGCAGTAGTTTGGGTTTCTTATGTGAACGGCCCGGGATTCTTCCAGGGCTTCTCTTTTTCCAGCAGGGAGCGGTGAGCGGTGAATAGTGAATTGTGAGTTGTGAGTAATTCCCGATAATCGGAGAGCCATTCACTATTCACCATTCACTATTCACCTTCTCTCTATCTTTGCAAAAAACCAAGCATGGGAGTCTGGAAACAGATGGCGGAATACCTCTACCTCAAAAAAAAGGATCCTACACGGCCGAAGAGCCAGTGGATAGGATACATGCACGGCATTAACCGTATCAGCCTGCTGATCTTTATATTTTGTCTGATTATTTTGGCGATTAAGCTGCTGTTTTGAAGGCGAGTGGGAAGTGGTGAGAGTCTGCTAGCTAGTGGCTAGTGGCTAGTGGCTAGTGGGGATTGAAGGGTCAATCTTTTGACGGCTCCCCAATCAAGAAATCATTTTAGAAAATTAGATATTCAACAGGTCTTTCCGCTTCGGAAACTCCCACTAGCCACTACCCACTAGCTACTAGCCTGTTCAGCTCGCAATCCCCAACTGACTATTATTAATATAATTCACCATCGCCGCCGCATTCTTCAACCCCAATTTCTTCAGCGTATTGTAGCGGTGCACCTCAACGGTCTTGACGGAGATCTTGAGTTCGTTGGCGATTTCACGTGAGGAGAAGCCTTTCTTGATGAATCCTATAATTTCGATCTCCCTCCTAGAGAGGGAATTGAGGCCAGTCTGCTGGTCGTCGCCCTGGAGGATCTGGTCTGACAGGATGCCTTTGATCTCTTCGCAGATATATTTGCGTTTGTTTTGAATCTCGATGATGGCTTTGAACATTTCTTCGCACGAAGAGTTTTTTGTCACATAACCACTAGCCCCTTTTTGCATCATCTTCCTGGCATAAGCGGGTTGAGTGTGCAGCGATACTCCCAGGATCTTCGAGCCTGGCGAAAACTTACGGATGTGCTGTGTGGCATCGATCCCGTTCATTCCCGGCATATTGATATCCATGATCACAACCTGTGGACGAAGTTCCTTAGCCTTCTCTACGGCATCCTCGCCATTGCTGCATTCGGCAACCACCTGGAAGCGGCTATCGCTGTTGAGTATGTATGACCATGTCTCTCTGACTAGTGTGTGATCGTCTGCAATAAGAATCGTGATTTTTTCCATGTGTGATGAAGGTGATGCGGCCAATAGGGTAGCTCTTGACCGATGGTTTGATTAGGATGTTGGTTTTGTTATGAAGACTCTGTCGGCAGGCTTGCGCTGATTGATTGATAGGAATGCTGACCCGTTCATTTCCACGTTTACCATAGGGACATTTGACTTTTCGCAAATGTACCCCCCGGGGGATGAAATGATGGCTATTTTTTGACAATTTACCAGTTTACATGGGGTGGGAATAGGGGTTTCTTTGTAGTTTCTTGGTTGCTCTGTTACTTAGTACTCATCGAAGATGAAGGAATGTATCATGGATAGGCCCAAGCAACCAAGAAACAAGGCAACTAAGATACCTATCAACTAAACAGCTTAACTTGAGCCCATTGCTTGCTGAAATTGTCAAGTAAAAAATTTCAGTAATGACCTACAAAGCCTTTCTATTCGACCTCAATGGGACCATGATCGACGACATGCCCTATCATATCAAGGCATGGCATAGGATACTCAACGAACTCGGCGCAAACATTTCCCTGGAGAGAACGAAAGAAGAATGCTATGGCAAAAACCAGGAGCTCCTTGAACGGATCTTTCCCGGTCGGTTTACGCAAGAAGAGAAAGACAGGATCAGCCGCGATAAAGAAGAGCAATACCAACGAGAATACCGGCCTCACCTTAAGTTGATCAATGGACTCGGCAGCTTGTTGCAAAAATCACATAACGATGGGGTAAAGATGGCTATCGGTTCTGCCGCCATATTATTTAATATTGATTTTGTGGTGGATGGATTACAAATACGTCGGTATTTTGATGCTATCGTGAGCGCAGACGATGTGAAGCGAAGCAAGCCAGATCCCGAAACCTTTAGTAAGTGTGCCAGTCGCCTGGCTGTCGATCCTGCTGAATGTCTCGTCTTCGAGGACGCACCCAAGGGAGTGGAGACGGCGCAGAATGCTGGTATGGATTGCGTGGTCATCACTACGCTACACCAGAAGGAAGAGTTTGCCGGGTACACGAATGTGGTGGCGTGTATAACCGATTATGATAATTTTGAACTGCAATAGACTTATCTCTCCTAACTGATATAGCCTAATCAAAACGCATGTTTAGCCTTAAAGACAAAACCGCTATCGTCACGGGTGGCGGAAGCGGAATTGGAAAAGCCATCGCCAGTGTATTCGCACGGCAGGGCGCCAATGTACATATTTTCGACCTCGACGACAACGGTAAGCAAGTGGCCGAAGAGATCACACGTTCCGGGGGTCAGTGTATGTTCCATTCCTGTGACGTATCTAACCAGGAACTTGTGCAAGAACTTATCGTCAAGATTGGATCCTCGTCCGGTATTCACATCCTCGTCAATAATGCGGGCATCGCACACATTGGAACAGCAGAGACCACCTCGGAGGAAGACATGGTCCGGCTCTTCAACGTAAACATCAAAGGCGTCTACAATTTCCTTCATGCCGTGATTCCAGCCATGAAAAAAACTGGTGGTGTGATACTCAATATGGCGTCGATCGCTTCGTCGTCAGGCATCCGCGACAGGTTTGCTTATTCGATGACAAAGGGCGCCGTAGTGGGGATGACATTATCAACCGCAAGGGATTATATTGCAGACAACATTCGTTGTAATTGCATATCACCCGCGAGAGTGCATACTCCATTCGTGGATGGATTCATCGCCAAGAACTATCCTGGAAAGGAAGAAGAGATGTTTGAAAAATTATCCAGGAGCCAACCCATTGGACGAATGGCCAGGCCCGAGGAGATCGCATGGCTGGCACTCTACCTCTGTAGCGACGAAGCCTCATTCATCACTGGCTGCGACTATCCAATCGACGGCGGATTTATTAAACTAAATAATTGAAGCACCAAGTTATTCGTATAAAAAACTGCCCAGGATAAAGAGAAACAACCGAACTAAAGAACGTTAAACCTTTAAACGTTAAACCAAAAAATAAACCATGAAACTCATTCGCTTCGGTGAACTACATCAAGAGATGCCCGGCATATTCATCGACAATACTTATTATGACCTTCGCAATTTCGGGGAAGACTACAACGAGGCATTTTTCGAATCCAACGGACTGCGTCGCCTGGAGAAATATGTCTCAGACAACCGGAGCTCGCTCACACCTGTTTCTCCAGGGACACGAATCGGTTCTCCAGTAGCAAGGCCTTCGAAAATCGTTTGCATAGGCTTGAATTATGCCGATCATGCGAAAGAGACCGGCGCCCCCATACCACCCGAACCAGTCATCTTCATGAAATCGACGACCGCGCTTTGTGGCCCTTATGACGATGTGATCATCCCCAAGAATTCGCAGAAGACTGACTGGGAAGTTGAGCTCGCAATCGTCATTGGCAGGAGAGCGAGTTATGTTGAGGAGAGTGAAGCGATGGATTACGTGGCTGGTTACTGCCTGCACAACGACCTAAGCGAGCGCGAGTTTCAACTAGAACGAAGCGGCACATGGGACAAAGGGAAAGGATGCGATACGTTTGCTCCACTTGGCCCCTGGCTGGTGACGAAAGAAGAGATCGCGGATCCCGGTAACCTGAAACTATGGCTCTCCGTGAATGGTAAGGTGATGCAGAATGGAAGTACATCCACCTTTATCTTCGGCATACCACATGTTATTTCATATGTCAGTCATTTCATGACGTTGTTGCCGGGCGATGTTATCTCGACGGGCACCCCGCCTGGCGTGGGTCTGGGTATGACCCCCCCACTCTACCTTCGTGAAGGAGACGTAATGGAACTCGGCATCGACGGCCTTGGTTCTTCACGGCAAAAATGTATTGCGTATGCTCCGCATCGATAGGGAAAAATAGCTTTGGAAATTCAAGTCGGTTAGAGGACTATCGATGAATAAATAAATGTAGAATGTAAAATTTAGACTGTAAAAGTTCTACACCCTACGTGATTGAGCCCCTTTTACATTTTAGATTTTGCATTTTACATTTTACATTTAATTTCATTCACGGGGTGATATCAACACGATTTATAAACTAAAATGATACAAGATGGATCTTAGATTGGCCGGTAAGGTGATCATCGTAACGGGTGGCGCAAAAGGCATCGGTGAGGGAATCGCGAATGTACTGGGTAACGAAGGAGCTACAGTTGTGATCGTGGGAAGAAACGGAAGTGACAACGAGTCAACCGTGAAGGCCATCGTTGCAAAAGGCGGGACCGCCTCGTCCATCGTGGCGGAACTATCGTCTCCATCGGAATGTGAAGCAGCAATCAGAAAAACGATTGAAAAATTTGGACGCATTGACGGCCTCGTTAACAATGCCGGTGTGAATGATGGAGTGGGTCTTGAAAACGGGAACTATGAAAAATTCATGGCAAGCCTACACAAGAACCTGGTGCATTACTACCTTATAGCACATCATGCGCTACCATGGCTTATTAAGAGCAAAGGAGCTATTGTAAATATCACTTCCAAGACCGCGGAAACTGGCCAGGGAAATACATCCGCATATGCCGCGTCGAACGGAGGGAGGAATGCATTGACACGTGAATGGGCCGTCGAGTTGCTGAAATATGGGATCAGGGTGAACGCGGTAGTTGTTGCCGAATGCTTCACACCACTATATGCAAGGTGGATCGATACTCTACCCGACCCGCAGCAGAAACTAAAAGAAATCGAATCAAAAATACCGCTCGGCAATCGCATGACTACAGCTGCAGAAATTGCCGACATGGTGGCATTCCTCCTGAGTGAGCGATCTAGCCATACTACCGGGCAGCTTATACATGTAGATGGCGGCTATGTACATCTCGATCGTGCGTTGGCGAATAAGTGATGTGGGGTTGGAGGATGTTGGTTTGGGAGTTTAAGAGTTTAAGAGTTTAATGGTTTAAGAGTTTAAAAGTTCTTTAAACAGGAATTGCATTACTGTAAAGAAGTTTCCCTTAAAGAACCCTTAAACTCTTAAACCATTAAACTCTTAAACTCTTAAACACTTCTAGACCAAAACCAGTTGCAAAAAAACCCGCTGGCGCGGGTTTAATAGGGACAACTCAAACACAAAACTAACATTACGCTAAACTATTACTGTATGGTTCCTCACCGGATGCTCAAGTGGAGGATACGAAATACAATTTCTTTATAGGATCAGTATTAATAATAGAATGATAATGATGATGGCGCCAATGGATAAATAGACTCCACCTTTCACAGCCTTCATTTCCTTTCTTATTTCCTTTACTTCTTTACGAAGTGCCTTTTTCTCGAGCCGAGACATTTCCGTTTTATCCATTGCCTTGATTGTTTCCAGCCGCTGGACCATCATCGCTATACGGGCCTCATCGCTCATAGGCGTAGAGACAGGCACAGGAGACGGACTTGCCGCAAGCGAAACAGTAGGCGTCACTACAAGGAATGCGAAGAAAAGAACAGCGATACGTATTAAATTTCTCATTTTCATTTGGTTTTTTAAGTTGAATAAGAGATATGTGTTATGCGAAACATTGCGCATCATAAAGTTCTCACATTTTTCCAGCGCAATAATTATACGACGGTCGCGAAAGGTTACATGATTCCCACTTTCCAGACGCACTTCAGGCGATATAGCTTAGATTACAAGAAGCAGGATTGGCGCCACAAACGAAGAATCACCTGGTTTAATAAATGGAAAACTTCAAGATCATTATTTTCATATTGGTTGTATTGATTAGCCTATGGGCTGTCATCGACAAGCTAAAACTACCCTACCCTGTCCTGCTCGTGCTCGTGGGGCTTGCCATAGGTATAATGCCCTTTGTACCTGAACTTGTCCTGGATCCTGAGGTCGTGTTCGTTGTTTTCCTGCCTCCCCTCTTATATTACGCTGCCTCACATACCTCGTGGCATGACTTCAAGACGAACCTGCGACCCATCTCCGCCCTCGGGATTAGCCTGGTATTTTTCTCGATGACTGCCGTTGCCATCACTGCTCACTTCTTCATTCCCGAATTCGGTTGGCCACTAGCTTTCCTGTTAGGAGCAATTGTATCACCGCCCGATGCAGTCGCCTCGAGTGGGCTCATGAAAGGACTAGGTCTTAATAAACAGGTTACTACTATCCTTGAAGGTGAAAGCCTGGTAAACGACGCCTCTGCGCTCATTGCCTATCGCTATGCACTCAGCGCCATTCTTACCGGGACATTTGTCTTCTGGAAAGCCGGTCTTCAATTCCTATGGGTGGCAGGTGGAGGTATCATTATCGGGCTACTGGTGGGATATGTCCTCATCTTTATTCACAAACGGATCGATAACTATCCTATCGTCGAAACCTGCCTTACATTACTAACCCCATTTCTCTCCTATCTCCTTGCAGAAGATGCCCATACCTCGGGTATTCTCTCCGTAGTTAGCACGGGTCTCGTGATATCCTGGAGGGCACCCGAGATTTTTTCTTACCAGACACGCATGCGTACGAGGATCGTATGGGATACTTTGGTTTTTCTACTGAATGGATTCATATTCCTCCTGATCGGGCTGCAATTACCCGGGATATTAAAACATCTTTCAAACTATACCCTGGCATCGTTAATCGGCTATGGTCTACTTATCAGTTTCATCACTATATTCATCAGAATCCTTTGGATCTTCGCGAGTGCTCGTTTCACAAATCTGTTTAGTTGGAAACAAAGAAAACATCGGACTAGCGGCAGCAGTGCAAAGAAGAATGATACCTGGAAGAACGTGCTGATCCTCTCATGGACCGGCAGTCGCGGAGTAATCTCGATGGCCACAGCGCTCGCGCTTCCTTTAACTATGTATGACGGACAGGCCTTTCCACAACGATACCTTGTTATATTCCTTTGCTTCGTCGTCATATTTATTACCCTTGTCGTGCAGGGATTTACTTTGCCTCACCTGATTCGGAAGTTGAAGGTGTCCCCCGTGGACAATGAGGCGAAGGAAGAAACGGAATTACAGTTGTACGTTACCGTCAGTACCCTTCATTATATCCGGAATGAATACTATCCGAAGCCAGGCAAACGAATTGCGGAGGAATTGATAAAGAAATATGAAATCCTCGCTGGGAAATACCTCACGGAGATCCGCACTCACACTCGAAATGAAAGCGAGGAGACCCATGAACCTATCAGTACAATAACACCCATGCAGGAGGCGCAAGCAGAAATCAGCAAGTTCCAGCGTCAATTACTGCTCAAACTTCATAAAGAAGGAAAATATAGCGATGCGGCGATCAAGCTCGTTGAGCGAGATATGGATATTAATGATCTCAAACTTCACCAGATGCTTCCCAAAGAACAACTATGAGGAGAAAAGTTAAATTGCTCCTACGCAGACAGGCATACTTCCGGGCATCCGAATTAGCCATATCGCCACCCTCACAACTCTATAGTCATCACTGACAAATCACAACTTACCCCTACCGCACATATCACCCCGAACTATTAGAGCTAAAATCTGTTTACCTTTAGTTGCTCTACCGTAATAAACGAGAAGTTGTGCTCCACGACCGGAGTTTAATACTGATAAATACACGTTCCTGAAACTATACATTAAAAATATGGTTTGCATCAGATGCAAAATGGTGGTGAAGGAAGAACTCACAAAATTAGGCGTTCCCTATACAACGGTTGAATTGGGCGAAGCAGAAATACGGGAATCTCTTACTCCTGAACAAACTGCCCTTTTTCGAATCGCGTTATTGAAATCCGGGCTTGAACTGATGGACGATAAGAAAAGCGTGTTGATTGAGAAAATCAAGAATATAATTATAGAACTGGTTCACTATTCCGAAGAGCCGTTAATTGTCAAATTCTCCGAATATTTAGCGCAGAAGCTCCACCACGACTATACGTACATGGCAAACCTTTTTTCAGAGGTACAAGGAACTACTATTGAGAAATTCATCATTGCACATAGGATCGAAAGAGTCAAAGAACTCCTGGTGTATGATGAACTTAGCCTAACTGAGATTGCCTACCAGATGCACTATAGCAGCGTATCCCATCTTTCCAACCAATTTAAAAAAGTGACCGGCCTAACCCCTTCCCATTTCAAGAGCCTGAAAGATAAGCGACGCTCCATGTTAGAAGATATGTGAATCGTGTAACTAATTAACATAGTTCTGTAACAAATACGGATCTACATTCACTACCTTCGTTTCATCATTTCTGATCCTGATATCCCATTCATCAATCCCATCGATACGGGTAGCATAATTCAGCTTCTGGCCGGTGAATGACAACCTACCACCCGCCAACACAAACAAACTTCATTACAGATTACATTCCTTAAGGCCCAACGGGCATTAAACTAATTCGTACGCCATAACAAATAAATTATCACCAGGGCTGGTAGGCAATTTCTATTGCTCATCAACGTCATTCACAACAATTAAACTAAAATTCAAATGAACAGTTTCAGTAAGTACCTATTCGCAGTCCTTGTCACAGCGCTACTTGGTGTGTCAACCGTAAACTCGCAGCAAGTATATAAGATCAACGATTCAAAAACTAATAACATGAAGCTGTCGGGGACATCTACCCGCACAAATGGGCGATGAATACAAAAACATTTGCAGGTGAGGCGCAGTTTGGACTCACACCTGGCAGTATCACACAACTTTCATCCGTAGAAGCACTCTCCTTTTCCCTGGCCGTATTGGAATTGAAAAGTGGTGAAAAGAAACTTGATAAGAACGCTTACAAAGCTCTCAAATCCGATAAGCATAAAAATATTTTCTATAAGCTCGTATCTGCAACTGTAGTTCCGCAGAAAGATAATAGGTATCTCATGAAGACCCAGGGAAATCTAAGTATTGCGGGTGTTACAAGGCCAGTAACTATGGATGTCTATTGCGCAGTAAACAAGGACGGAACGATTACCTGCACAGGATCGGATAAATTGAAGATGTCCGACTTCCAGGTAAAGCCGCCCACCTTTATGCTAGGAGCTATGAAAACTGGAGACGCGATTACGCTTGATTTTACTCTTGTTTACAAGAAATAGGGTTGATCAAGTTGATTAGGTTGATTAAGTTGATTGAGTTGAATAAGTCGATCAAGCCAATCAACCCAATCGGCTTAATCAACCTAATCAACTCAATCAACTCAATCAACTCAATCAACCCAAACAACCCAATCAACCCAAACAACCCAAACAACCCAATCAACACCTAGAAATGAAAACACTCCTCTTCACTGTCTGCCTATTGATCTCAATGGCAGTAGTCGCCCAAAACAGCTCAATACAATACTTCAGACCCAACAACAAAGAAGGTCTACACGTGTTTGAACCAGGTAAGGCTGATACCGTCCCGTATACCGGGTTCAAGGTGAGAATCGGCGGGAATTTCACGCAAGGGTTTCAAAACTTCAGGCATACGAATACCGCCGACGCCGTAATAGTAAATGGCGTCAATGCCAACCAGCTAATCGCAATAAAGCAAGGATTCAATCGTGCAATGGCTAACCTCAACATCGACGCGCAATTGGATGATGGCATCCGCATGAACCTGACGCTTTACCTTTCGGCCCGCCACCACGAGGAAACCTGGGTGAAAGGCGGATTTGTTCAATTCGACAAGCTTCCTTTCATCAAAAACCAGAAGATTCAGGAGCTAATGGAGCATTTCACTATCAAGATTGGTGACTATGGACTTGACTATGGAGACCATCAGTACCGCAGAAGCGATGGCGGCAATGCCATTCATAATCCTTTTGTCGAAAATTATATTGTCGATGCCTTCGCGACCGAGATCGGTGGCGAGATCTACTATCACTCCAACAAAGGATTGTTCGCCATGGCTGGTATGACCAATGGGGAACTTAATCCGAGTATAAGTGAGCCAACCACCATCGATTCCGCTACCGGCAAAGTGAACTCATACACTCCTGCCTTCCATGGCAAGATTGGTTATGATAAGCAGGTAAATAACGATCTCCGCGTGAGGGTAACAGGATCACTTTATACGGTTAAAAGTGCTGCCAACAATACCTTATTCTTCGGCGATCGTACAGGTTCACACTATTACCTGGTAATGGAAAATTCTAAGGCCACCGCTACTGCAAATGCCTGGTCAGGTAGGTACAATCCCCAATTCAGCGAACAAGTGACTACCGTTGTGATCAACCCCTTTATAAAGTACAAAGGACTGGAGCTATTTGGCGCTTACGAATTAGCAAAGGGTCGGAGAGTAAACGAGGCAGAAATGCGTAACATGACACAATATGCTGCAGATATCATTTATCGTTTTCCGGCGAAAAGCGAGAATGGCTGGATTGGTGCAAGGTACAACCGGGTAAAAGCGGAAATGCCCTTCAATCCTAACGAGATCACGATTCAGCGGTTCGTAGCTGCGGCTGGATGGTTCCTTACAAAGAACATCATGCTTAAGGCGGAATATGCCAAACAAGACTACGATGATTTTCCCTCGAACGATATTCGTTCGAATGGAAGTTTTAAAGGATGGATCATGGAGGCAGTAATTGGGTTTTAACAATCTACATACTTCTCCTCAACCACTAACAGTGTGAAAGATGCAAGCTAGACAGCTTGTTGTGTAAGAATAATACCGGGCAAAAAATGAACCTTTGGTCGGCTGGAAATCGCCAGTTGGAAAACGTCCGATTACCCACTTCCATGAACAACTTAAAAGATGTCATCTGATAAAAAAACAAACAACACTCCGACACCTGGGAAAGTAAAAGATCCTGGCCCACAGGAAATCGAGAAATCGAAGGCCCATATAATACTGGAAATCATTGAATACATTCCAAACGCAGTGGTGATCAAAACCATCGTGAAGAAATCAACAGGAAATATTAGCGTGATGTCATTTGACTCGGGTGAGGGTTTAATTGAAAAAACTTCACCTTTTGACAGTTTTGCCCAGATCATCGACGGGAAGTCCGAGCTAGTCATCGACTCGGTCTCGCATATTCTGGAAACGGGCCAGGGAATTATCATTCCTGCTCATACTCCAAATTATATAATCCCCAATGGCAGGTTCAAAATGATACTCACTGTCATCAAGAGTGGCTACGAATAGGTAATGGCACTTCGATCTAGAACCCGTAACCCATTTGCTTCGCTTCGCTCGCAATGACGACTCATAACCCGTAATTCCCTAAAGTATAAACAATCGACTTAAAGTCACCCCAGGTGTGAATAATGTAACCTTAACGAGAGATCATATAACAGGCATTAGGATCAAAAAGGATAGCTTTCCAGTGATCTCTTTTTGTTTTTTTATGCCACGACGAGTTTATAGCAAGGCATAGACATATTCAAACCTTATAGATATGAAATCGACAAAGGTGCTCTTCGTTGCTACCTCCCACGAGAATTTAGGAGAGACACCCGGCAGGACAGGGGCATGGCTGGAAGAAATTGCCACTCCCTATTATATTCTCAAAGATGCCGGTGCAGAACTAACGCTTTGCTCACCCAAAGGAGGCTCGGTACCTATCGATCCAAAAAGTCAATCCATCATTGTCGCCACCTCAAACGCACGGAGGTTCCTAAAAGATGCCGAAGCGATGAGCTTTCTCGCCAATTCTAACAAAATTGATGAAATCAATGCGGATGATTTTGACCTGGTTTACCTCGCCGGTGGTCACGGTGCCATGTGGGATTTTATTAATAATGCCAGTCTAACCGCCCTATTGGAAGCGTTCAACAATAAAAACAAGATCGTTGCCGCAATCTGTCATGGTGTCGGAGGCCTTCTATCGATTCGGGATGAAAAAGGAGAATTGTTGGTAAAAGGAAGGAAGCTCACCTGCTTCAGCAATGTTGAAGAAGACTCCTCGGCCTTAACATGGGTGGTACCCTTCCTCCTCGAGACCAGGCTTGTGTCACTTGGTGTACTATATACGAAGGCGGCATCCTATACGAGTCACGTTGTGGTAGACGGCAACATCGTTACCGGGCAGAATCCCGCCTCTGCGGAAGAATTAACTAATAAGGTCGTCACGATACTTAAAACCAATAAAGTATCGCCGACATTTTTTGTTCGATCGGTAGCGTAATAATGAATCAACACTTACTGGCTCTCATAATCGGGAAGTATTAGAAGATAATCACGGAAACATTTGGGCAGGGCGATGGGGGGCGCTGACGCAAACTTCGCCAGAGGGAAATTTAAAAACTTTCCTCACTGCAAAAGACGGATTTTATGATCGAGAAATCCGGGGATTGGCCGAGGATGCAAGGGGAAACATTTGGATTGGAAATTGGGAAGGACTTTATTGTTATAATATTGCCCGTAAGCGCTTGTTACGGTTCACCACCAAAGACGGGCTGGTTAATAATAACACAGCGAATCATATTTTTATGAGCGACAAAGGCAATGAATTATTTGTAGGCCAAACAAATAGTTTCAATGTTATACTGATCGACCGATTGGTCGAACAGGTGGAAAACCCAGTCATTGCCATTAGCAGTTTTAAAGTTCAGGATAAAGATTATGTTTCAGATTTT
>JACMKU010000051.1 GCA_014379965.1 Chitinophagaceae bacterium | reverse complement strand
CTTTATTTCCCGCGCCAATACCAGGAAATCTCCCATATCCTCGAAAGGCTGGAACACGGTCTCTACGAAGCTCCGGTTGATCTTCAGTTCACGCTTTAATGCGACCCGGGTCTCCGAAGTGCAGCAGACGAGAAGTTTTGCGCCCACCTGCTTGGAGAGCATTACGATTTTCTTGATCCAGTGTTTGAATCCAATTTCATACTCAGCGTTGGCGGGGATGGCTAAAACTATCTTCTTTGTTGTATTAATTGGGTGATGCAACTTGCAGACATACACTGTTTCCCACGTGCTGTCGAGAATATTTCGTGAGGCCGATCCGAAGAGGCTATTAAATAGAAGGTCCGTGGGGCTTCCGGTCTTCTCGTCCCATTCGATGATGACATCTGAAATCAGCATCTCCTTTACCGCCCGCGCAATTCCATTGGTCATGTTGAGGTCAACACGGGTGAGCAACTGGACGCGGGTCTCCGTATTCGCAGCATGCTTAATTGCTCTCTCCATGTTCTTGTTGCTTAGGAGCACCTTTTCACGCACGTGCACTTCGTCCTGGACGACAGTAAGCAGATAGACCGGGCTCCTCTCCCGTTCGTGATGGATCATCACGGCAAGGTCGATGAGACCTTCTACCTTGTCGGGGTCGTTGACAGGGATGAGTATTCGCTCATGAATGTTGATCACGTCCGGCAGTCGTTCCATTTCAGATATGGCCATTCGTTTACCGGCATTGGCAGTGACGAATGAACCCGTCATGCAAGTGACGAGAATGAGGATGATGGTGCCATTTAGGACATTCTCATCGATGATCTTCATATTGTATCCGATTAATATAACGGCTATAGTAGCTGCGGCATGCGAGGTACTGAGTCCAAAAATGATCTTGCGTTGATCGGCTGAATATTTGAATAGTTTCTGTGTGAGGAATGCAGCGAGCCACTTGGTAAAAAGGGCCATTATTGTCAGCGCACCAGCAATGAAGAGTGCCTGGTTTCCTTTGAGCAAGACTCTTAGATCCACAACCATTCCCACACTGATCAGGAAGAATGGGATAAAGAGGGCGTTACCGGTGAACTGAATGCGGTTCATCAACGGCGAAGTGTGAGGAATAAGTTGGTTGAGCGCTAACCCCGCAAGGAAGGCGCCGATGATACCTTCGACACCGGCGAGTTGTGCCAGGAATGCCGCGAGAAAGACCATCGCAAGTACGAAGACGAAATGGGTAGTCTGATCGTCTTTGATTTTCTTGAAGAACCAACGCCCGATGATGGGGAATCCGAAAAGTATGAAGACGGAAAATAGTACGAAAGACAATCCAAGCCGTATCCAGAATTCCTGGTTGAGGTTTCCTTGTGCCGACGCGGCGATGATAGCAAGGATGAGGAGTACCGCAGTATCCGTGATGATGGTTCCACCGACGGTGACTGTCACCGCCTCATTCTTGGTAATACCCATTCGGCTGGCGAGTGGATATGCCACTAATGTATGAGTGGCAAACATGCTGCTTACGAGCAGCGAGGCAAGGAGATTGAATTGCAAAACATAATAACATAGAGCGAAGCCTAGTGTAATGGGAATCGCAAAGGTGAAGAAACCAAATATTAGGCTACGGTAAGTATTCTTCTTGAACTCTGCCATATCCAGCTCGAGACCTGCGAGGAACATGATGTAAAGCAACCCTGCCTTCCCGAAAAGGTCAATGCTTCCCCTCGCCACAATATTAAATCCATGATCACCAATAGCCATACCCGCCAGGATCAACCCGATGATACTAGGTATCCTCAGTTTTCTTAGTAGAATAGGTGCGAGAAGGATGATGAACAGGACTATCGTGAAGATGGGGACAGGATCTTGAAGAGGGAATATGATTTTCAATAGAGACATGCTCTTAAATTAAACAAAAAGACGACAGGAAGGTTGGGATGTGAAAAAGATGATTCAAAATTAATGGTTGAGTTGTCGGAAAGTTTAAGAGTCGATGGGTTTAAGAGTTTAAAAGTTTAATAGTTTAAAGGTTCTTTAAGGGAAACTTCTTTACAGTAATGCAATTCCTGTTTAAAGAACTCTTAAACCCTTAAACTTTTAAACTCTTAAACCTTTAAACTAGTTCCCCATTAATCATAACCTTATCAATAACATTCGATCCAAACGCATAAGGTATGTACGCCAGTGAGGGAATCTTCTTTGTAAGGATCAGGTTCGCTCTTTTGCCGACAGTAATGCTGCCAACTTCCTCTTCGAGCTCCATGGCATAAGCCCCATTAATAGTGGCTGCGTTGATGGCTTCTTCGGGAAGCATCCTCATCTGAATGCAAGCGAGGGCGATCACGAGATTCATATTACCCGAAGGGGAAGAACCTGGATTGTAATCGGAAGCCAGGGCGATAGCACAACCACCATCAATCAATGGACGTGCAGGTTGATAAGGCATTCGCAGGAAGAATGCGGCCGATGGCAAAAGTGTTCCGATAGTCGGCCGCGTCGCGTCGTTCCTGGATGTGCTTGCCCGCGCCAACGACTGAATATCGTCCTCTGTCATTGTCTCCAGGTGATCTACTGATATTGCATTTAGCTCAATCGCGGCCTGCAGCCCTCCGATACTATTCAATTGATTAACGTGCAGTTTTGGCTTCAGTCCATATTTCTTTCCTGCCTCGCAAATTGTTTTCATTTCATCGGGCGAAAAGAAACCCTGTTCACAGAAGACGTCGATATACTCTGCCAGTTTTTCGTGTGCTATAACCGGCAACATTTCTTCAATAATGAGACGAATGTAACTGTTGTGATTTTCTCTATACTCGGTCGGGTAGGCATGACCGCCAAGAAAAGTGGCTTTGATGCGTAACTGGGATTTCTCCTTCAGTCTCTTGATAACTCTTAGCATTTTCAATTCTCCGTCGACACTTAACCCATATCCACTCTTGATTTCAACAGCACCCGTTCCGAGGCGGCTAATTTCTTCCAATCTCCTCCATGCCCTATCGAACAGTTCGGCCTCAGTGGCCAAATTGAGATGCCTTGCTGAGTTGAGAATTCCGCCACCTTTCGCGGCAATTTCTGCATAGCTAAGACCCTTTAATTTATCAATGAATTCTGATTCCCTGCTTGCCGCAAACACGATATGAGTATGGGAATCGCACCAGGCAGGTAATATGTACTGGCCCGAGGCATCGATGACCGAGGAGGGAAGTTTTTTCCCGGAGAGGCTTTTCATTTGACCAAAGTCTGCGATCCGGTCATCCTCCACGATAATAAAGGCGTTGTCGAGGACGGGAAGGTCAACTAAATCTTTTCCACGAAGCAGGGAATTTTCTCTACGAACACCGGCCAGGCACTTGATGTTTTCAATTAATAGGCTTGCCATTGGCAATATTACAAAAAGGAATAGCGCGGAAAGGTTGACTTTGACAAAAGCGGTATAATTTTGTGTGGAAATAGCGAAATACTGAAATGGTCATCCCTGATTTTTCTGATCCCGCGATCTGGCTTAGTCTTCTCACCCTCACTTTTCTCGAGATTGTTCTCGGGGTCGATAATATCATTTTCATATCCATTATCTCGGATAAACTTTCACCCGAGCGGCAAAAGAAGGCACGGACAATCGGACTGTTGCTTGCCATGATTTTCCGTGTTGGCCTTCTGCTTACTATTACCTGGATTATGAAACTGAAGGACCCTCTGTTCGAGCTACCCTTTTTAAAGAACGAAGGGAAGCCAATCGAAATCAGTTGGAAGGACCTTATACTTATGGCAGGCGGACTCTTCCTTATCTTCAAGAGCACACTCGAGATCCATCACAAGCTGGAAAAGTCCGTTCCCACAGAGGATGGCAGCACAAAGGCAGTATATGCTTCTCTCTCCTCGGTGATTATTCAAATCGTACTGATCGATGCCGTCTTCTCTTTTGATTCGATCCTTACGGCCATCGGGTTGGTCGAGGAAGTATTCATTATGATTGTGGCGGTAGTCATCTCGATAGTCCTGATGATGGCTTTTGCTGGGCCCATTAGCCGGTTCATTAATAAAAATCCAACGCTGCAGATGCTCGCGCTTGCGTTCCTGATCGCCATTGGCATCATGCTGGTGGCCGAAGGTTTCCATCAGAAGATCGGTAAGAGCTATATCTATACGATGATCGCATTCTCTTTACTCGTGGAACTGCTCAACATGCGGATCCGGAAAAAGCATGACGTCGTAAAACTCAAGACAAATAAGGACAAATAAGGACAAATCAGCCCTTCCGAAATAGTTTGAACTTTGATTTGGGAGCATCGGTCGTTACCATCAACTCCTCGACCTGTCGGGAGTAGTCGTATTGCAAGTCCTCGTGCAACGTGGTGAGTACGGCGTGTATCTTTTTCAGTTGTGAGTCGTATAGATTTGAAATGACTTTATTTCGCGTAAAAGGAATTCCCGAGTCCTTCAATTTCTGTGAGAAATAAATTCTCAGTTCGATCTCGGTCTGCTTGCTGTTGCTGTACCGACAGTATTTGTTTATTATTCTTACAATCTTCCTCAATGTCTTCTTTGCAAAGTATAAATGGGACAGGTTGATGGTTTCGAACAACTCGTCTATCTCTTTCTTAATGCTAGTGACATAAGCAAGCTCATCATTCGCCTCGAATAACAGGTAGGTGAGTAATTCTTTGTTTTCTTTCTTAAATCGCGCCAGGCGTAGACACAGTTCCACCAGTTGAGCCGGCTTGGCCGAAGAAAGTTCCTGCTTTATTTCATGTACAGTAGCGGATTTCATCTTTTCTATTATTAATTGGAGCCCCACTTGTCTTTGCAAGAAACCCTCACCTAGCTTATGCAAGTGGGCCACGGGGAATATTTGCGTCTTTGCGAAACTTCGCGTCTTTGCGTGAAACCTTAGTCATTAATCGCCTGATATGCTAATGCCCGAAACTTCTCCGTCAGATCCCAGTGCGTTGTATTCGTAAGCTGCCTGTAGAATTGCAGGACCAGCTTCTCTTTCGGATCCACCCAGTAAGAGGTTGAAAAGGCACCACCCCAGCTATAGGTACCTGCCTGCGCCGGAATGTTTCCGTTTTTTTCTGAAACAATATTGAAGCCGAGACCGAATTTATCTTCGTTCCACATATTGAGATCCCCAATCTGATTCATCGTCATCATTCTTACTGTGTTCCTGCTCAGAATGCGTTTGCCATTATATTCCCCTCCATTGAGTAGTGTTTGCAGGAAAATTCCGTAGTCCAATATTGTAGAGGAAAGTCCAGCCCCTCCAGAATAATACGTCGACTTCACAAATGGGTAGGAAGCATCAACGGGTGAGTTGAGCATTCTTTTCGTTGCGGGTACAAGCTGACCATTCCCATCTTCCGAATAAACTCCGATCATCCTGTTAGCCTTCGATGCCGGCACCAGGAAATAGGTATCTTTCATCCCCAATGGTTCGAAGATCTTTGTTCTGAAAAATTCGTCCAGGCTTACGCCCGATATCACTTCTACGAGGCAGCCGAGCAGATCCGTGTTCAGTCCATATGTCCATTTTTGTCCCGGCTGGTGCATCAGAGGAAGAGTCCCGAGGCGGGTCATTGCGCCTAACAGGGTCTCGTCCTGGACACCGATTCCTACCGTAATATTACTCTTCGCATAAATCGAATTTGCTTCCCGCGAACCTATCTGCGCATATCCAATACCGGAGGTATGTGTAAGCAAATCTTTGATCGTGATCTCACGATTCGCCGGCACAGTAGTATAGGTGGTGTCTGCCGCATTGAATTTTTCGAGTACGGACTGCTTCTTGAATGACGGAATATATTTGGAGACCGGATCATTAATCAAAAGTTTTCCCTCCTCGAACAACATCATTATTGCTACACTTGTTACCGCTTTCGTCTGCGAAGCAATTCTAAATATCGCATCTTTTTGAAGCGGAGTACGGGCTTCCAGGTTGTAATATCCAACTGCTTTATGATAAACAGTCTTTCCATCTCTTATTATCATTACTGTCCCGCCGTGCATCCATCCTTTCTTAACCCATTCCTCGAGGGCCACATCCAATTTCTTCAATCGCTCCGTTGAGACCTTTGCCAGCTCGGGTGTAACAGTAACAATAGCCTTTGCTTGCTGGCTGTCGGCAGGAAACACAAATAAAACAAGCAAGGATAAGAATAGAAGAAATCTTTTCATGTGGAATCAATTTTAAGTATGGGGATGTATAGTAGGAAAGATAAGGAAGAATCATTTATCTGCCCAGATGACCGAGTTTTGAGTTCTCGCTTCATTGGGTTCCCATAGTGGATTTTGAGGATCTTTTATCCAGCTCCCGTCCACTCCAAACCTATAAAGGTGCTTGCCTACGGAAAGGTGAACTGAAAACACCCAGTCGTCGCCTTCTCTTTTCATGGCAAGGTTTCGTGTATTCCAATTGTTGAAGTCACCTGCTAAGTAGACCGCCTTTGCTGAAGAGAATCCCTTCAGCCGGAAAGTATGGTTGGCGCCAATGATTAAGGGCTCTTGAGCGATTGCCAGCCGCTTGCCATCGACGAGAAAGTTATAATCATAGTTACCGGGGCCGAGCGTGTAAGCCAATTCCCACCCCGTCGCGGTCTTGTTCATGTACAATTCGTCCTCCCGCCAATTATTGAATGACCCTGAGAGAACAACTTTGCTGGCATTAGTATATCCATCCAATTTGAGTATATAAGGCTTACCCTTGCGAATTACGGAGTTAAACTGATCGAACTCGTTTTTGTACTTGTCTGGGTTGGCGGGATCTTCCATCCACCTCCCATCCACCACGAATCGATAGGTATAAGTGCCATCGGCGAGATAAAGGGGCAATTGCCAACCCGTGGCCGTCTTTTCCATTTGTAATTCCTCGTGTTTCCATTGGTTGAAACTACCAGATAAGACGACCTTCCTGGCATTGATGAATCCATCCAGGCGGAACACCGTGTTTGGTTTGTAAAAAACAGAATTAATGTTGCCCTGCCCATCGTTTTCACTCAATCGATTATCCTGGTCGATCCGCCAGTTTCCATCGAGAACGAACTTGTACCAATACTTACCGGGACCCAGCTTTACGTCCGCTATCCATCCACTATCCGTTTTCCTCATTGCAAGCGCATTAGGATCCCATTCATTGAAGCTACCCGCGAGCATTACGGATCGCACTTCGAGATTACTGCGTAGGAAGAAAGTAGTTACTGAATCTCTTACAGTAAAAGAGGACTTATTGCGAAAGCGGTTATATCCGTATGTAATGCCATTGTTCACTGCAGGGAACCGTACAGCGAACGATTGGTCTGTCTGAGTGAAATTTATTTTGTTAACAGGATTGTCCAGATCATCAAGACCAAATAAAGGTTTACTGATCATGAAACCGGCATCGTTATTCTCTTCTATCTTCCATCCAAACTTCACCAACGAATCCTTGAATCCCCTCCTGATGAAGTCTTTGAGAGCAAGGTTTGCTATTTCATATTGATTGATGAAACTATCCAGAGATGGTTCCTTGATTTGCTTGTCCATCATGATAAACATGCGGCCGTCCTTTACTGTATAGATGCGCACAGGCGGTTGGGCCACCGTGAGGAAGCCCAAAAGGACCATCCCTGTCAGTAAGGTGATCCGGGGAAATACCGCCTTTTTAAATATGCATCTCATCATTTCCATATATACATTCTCTTACTCACAAAATTGAAACCTATTTTATGTAGTGAAAGGAAATCGAAACCCAGCATTCCATCCAGGCAATTGTCATTGTAGGCGCGGCACATGTTTTCCAGGTTCGTCACAAGGACTGGCAAAGTTCCGATATCTTTATTTCCCAGTTTCATATTTTTCATATCGCCTGACAGTGCTTCGACCGTGGATGAGCCACTACCTGTTAGTGTGATCCTCCGGTTAATGGTTACATTTTCAAATATCTTGTTCGGAAGCCGGCTATCCAGCACGTTTGCCTCTGCGCCTGTGTCAATGATAAAGGTTAGCTTTTTGCCAACCATTTCCCCGGTAACCATCAATTTATCTTCCTTAATATCTATCGCGTATTCGTTATAACGGGATGTATCCTTCAACATGTCACTTTTATAGTTCCTGGGGTCCTTCCTGGTGACGAGATGAAGATGGATGACGTTGTTTTCATAGTCGATAATCATCTCAAATCTTTTGAACAGTTGCATTCCAAGCAATCCCAGGATTTTGATGCCTCGGCTATTCTCGATATGACCAAGGTTGATCCTGTCGGCATCAAGGCGCGCATATTTAATGGGACCAAAGCTCAGCCTGGCAACTGCGGTAGGATTCGATACGGACACCTCGCCAGTAATACCCCCGGATTCGTCGGCAGCCGAACTTGTAGACGGGTAGTCGCGGAAATAGGTCATGTTTAAAATGAGCTTCGGCGCACCGGTATCCAGGATGAAATTGCCTTCAGTAGTATCCACCCTCGCCTGTATGACGATTAGGTTCCCTACCCGATTGAAAGGGATAATGCAGTTGGCAGAATCACTACTTACTATAGGATCGCCAATTAGTAAATCAAATGAGGCCACAGTCGAGTCGGATCTATCGGCAAGGTCCTTTTTACCTACGCTCTTACTCCGTATATCAATTACTCCCTTGCCAAATACCGTAGCCAGTATCAGCCCAAAATATATCAGCCGGGAATAAAAAAACATGTTGGAACCTTATTGAGTAAAACTAAGTTATATGGAGGAATGGCTAATGGCTGGTGTGGGGAATGGCTATTAGAAGAAGGCTAGTGGCAAGTAGCTAGTGGCTAGTGGGACCAACAGCAGCACTCCTTATTCTTCTCAATCGTAATGGTACTTTGTTTAACGCCTCTTCCCAATTCCCACTAGCCACTAGCCACTAGCTTCTAGCAACTAGCATCTACCCACCATCCGACTCTAAAAAGTCCAGTTCCTTCCCAAACGTCTCCTTCGTGAAATAGACAGCCATCCACCCACAGATCATCACTATTATACCTACCACCCAGGCGGCCGTGATATAATCGTTGAATGCAATTTCGCTTCGAAGAAACTGAAAGAGGAGCAGCATTGGCAACAGGAAGCCGCGAACCAGGTTTGGAATGGAGATGGCTGCCGTTGCGCGAAGATTGGTGCCGAACTGTTCCGCGCTCATTGTGATGTAGAGGACTGAGATGCCCGCACCGAACCCAAGGCCCATACAGAGAAGGTACATGTTGGTGGCAGACCCTCCCCCCTTGAATGCGAAGAAAAGAATGATGAAGATGGTAAGGATGGTATAATAAACGTATAGTGTCTTCTTCCGGCTTTTCAAATGGTTCGCAAGAAAGCCTGCACTCATATCACCGAATGCGAGGGCCACGTATTGCCACATTAATGAGGTTGGTTGGTCGAAATCGGTAATTCCGAACTGCTTTGCGAATTCGTTTGAAAAAGTGATCAATATGCCAATTACATACCATACGGGTAGACCGATGATAATGGCGCGGAAGTAGCGGATGAATCTTTCACGGCGAGTAAAGAGCATCATCAGATTTCCCATGGGAACCCCGCCCTTCTTCACCGAACTATAAAGACCGCTATCGAGGACGCTCATTCTCAAGAATAATAACAATAGTCCCATTCCGCCACCGATATAGTAGCACAGTCTCCAATCTTCATTGCTGAGTTTATGTACAAAGTAGGCGACGATTGTGCCCATCACCCCGCTCGTAGCAATGATTGCGGAGGATATCCCTCGCTTTTCCTTTGGCAACATCTCGCTCGTCAAGGTAATGCTCGCGCCGAGTTCGCCAGCCAGGCCAAGACCGGCGATAAATCTTAAAACAGTGTAGGTGGTTATATCCTGTACAAATCCATTTGCAATCGTCGCTAACGAATACAACAAAATCGATCCGAATAAGACGCTCTTCCTTCCTCGTTTATCGCCAAGTACTCCCCAAGCTAGGCCGCCAACTACCAATCCCATCATTTGCCAAATGATGATCTCCTCTCCTACATTCTTTGCCATGGCATCCGGTACCCCTAATTCCTTAAGGCTCGAAATCCGTGTGATCGCGAATACCTGCAGGTCATAGATATCGACGAAGAAGCCAAGCGCCCCAACAATTACAGGGAGGGAAAAAACGCCGTATTGTCTTGGTTGCATAGTTAGTCGGTTATACCATTTTTATTCTCCTCGCATCTTCCAGGCATTCGCAGTCATTTCAAATTTTATCTCGCCTTTGCCATGAACACCAGTCTCTCTCCAGCCGGCCTTTCGATAAAAATTCTCTGCACGGGTATTCGGCGCCGTGCCAAGCCAGAGGTTGGATGAGGTCTGCGAGAAATACCAATCTATCATCTCGTCGTGTAACAACTTACCAATCCCCTTCTTATCATAACCCGGCTGTACGAACAATGCCCATACATTGAAATCCGTTAGCGAAACGATCGCAAAGCCGACTACATTCCCACCAAGCGTGCAGACCCATCCTCGTCCACGATTAAGAATATAATCTTCTACATCTTTATCCGGCACAAGCGCAGGATCGGAAAGTGTGTTTTCAGTCACGGCATTTCTTACCCGCTGTATCTGTGGAATATCACTAACGTGAGCCTGGCGAATGATCATTGTTTGAATTTAACCACGCAAGATAAATTCCCGCAACTGCATATGAAAATAATTAGGAAAAAAGGATCATTACCTGGCCAGTCGAATGGATTATTTGAGAGGTAGGATTTTTGAGTTTAAGTATTATCTTGAGACCGTTTCTAGCTGTGGAAAGAAACACGAAAGCCATCATTAACCTTATCAACATGAGAATTAACTGTGTGACAACCAGACCCTACTGGTTGTGCTCCTGGAATCCTGCCAGATTTGTTCTAATTGCCATTATTTTCTTAGCGCCTTTTTTCGTTTCTGGCCAACCAATAATCCAGTCGTTCTCGCCTGAGTCGGGACCAATTGGGACGAGCGTCACGATCACAGGAAATAATTTCAGCGCCACTTTGGCTAACAATATTGTCTTCTTCGGATCAGTTAAGGCTACGGTTACAACTGCATCTTCGACCTCCCTCACCGTAACAGTACCAGCTGGCATTTCGAGTCTGCCAATATCAGTCACTACAGGCGGTCTCACCGCTTATTCATCAAAACCATTTCATGTAAGTTTTGCAGGAGCCAGCGCGCTTGCAGGTTATTCTTTTGAACAACGTATCGATTATGCCACTGGTCCTTCACCCCGAAGCGTGCTTGTGATGGACCTCGATAATGATGGCAAGCCTGAATTGGCTGCAGTGAGCAATGGCAACGTGCCGGCGTCTTCTATCACCATCTGGAGGAATGCGTCCAACATTGGTAATCTTGTATTGGGGCCAAGGGTTGATGTTCCTATCGGTGACTTCGGAACGGGTTTAGCCTCAGCTGACTTTGATGGCGATGGCAAACCAGACCTGGCTGCGAGTTATATCAATAACAGTGGGAACATCTCCATTTTTAAGAATAATAGTACACCGGGAGTATTAACTTTCGGCGCCCCATTAACATATGCATCAGGAAGTAGCCCGTATACTTTGTTGGCCCGGGATATCGATGGCGATGGCCGACCCGACCTTGTGCTCTCAAATTTTACAAACAACACTGTTTCGATCCTCCGCAACACTTCATCAGTCGGTAACATTTCATTCGCTGCAAAGGTGGAGTTCATCACTAATCTCGCACCGTATAGTGTAGCGGCGGGTGATGTCGACAATGATGGCAAGGTAGATCTTGCAGTTACGAATCAATTGTCGAATAACCTATCGGTGTTCAGAAACACGAGCACGCCGGGCACGATCTCTTTCGCGACGAAGGTTGATTTTGCCACAGGCAATAACCCTCACGATCTTGCTATCGGCGACCTGGACGGAGATGGGAAACAAGAAATCAGTTTCGTTAATTATTCTAATCAAAATGTTTCTGTTCTGCGCAACACCAGCGCAGCCGCGGGAAGTATTTCATTCGCAGCGAGAGTGAACTTCGGTGTGAGTGGTTTTACAGAGGGACCATTGAGCGTGGTATTAGGTGACCTGGATGGTGATGCCAAGCCCGACCTGGCAGTAACGGGTCCTTCCAGTTATATTTCTGTACTTAAGAATTCGAGTACAACAGGGACAATCGCATTGGGAGGTAGCGTCGCGCTCTTCGCTTCATCGCCTTATCGCGTGGCACTCGGTGATCTCGACATGGACGGGAAGCAGGACATCGTAGTCACGAACAGTGCTAGCAACTCTCTTTCAGTTTTGCGAAATAAGGTAAATGAGCCGCATATTATCTCTCTGAACCCGACAGCTGCCGCTTCCGGGGCTACGGTGACGATCACGGGCGTGAATTTTACAGGGGCAACGTTCGTGAGTTTCGGGGGAATCACTGCGGCATCGTTCACCGTGGTGAATTCAACTACCATCACAGCAGTCGTGGGTACCGGCGCATCAGGTGACGTGATCGTGAGAAATACTTACGGCGAGGGAAAACTAAGCGGGTTTACATTCAACTCTCCTCCTACAGTAAGTTCATTCACTCCTACGTTCAGTGGTATGGCCGGAGTCATCACTATCACAGGAAAATATTTCACAGGAACTACCGCTGTTAGTTTTGGGGGAACGCCAGCAGCATCATTCATAATTAATTCCGATGTTAGTATCACAGCAACCGTTGCTTCAGGATCATCAGGAAATGTCAGTGTCACTAACGCGTTTGGAACAGGGACACTTGCAGGGTACACGTATTATCCTCCACCAACGATTTCATCCTTTACGCCAAGCAACGGAGGTATAGGCACGAGCGTTTCGATCACCGGTACAAATTTTATTGCCGTATCAACAGTTAGCATTGGCGGTGTGGCTGTAAGTTCATTCACAGTAAATAGCGGCACCAGCATCACTGCCATAGTAGCTGAAGGGGCGAGCGGCAGTGTGGCAGTGACCACGCCCGGAGGAATCGCTATATCTACATCAGCCTTCGACTTCCCTCCACCAACCATCACCTCGTTTACTCCTGATTCAGGTCCTGCGGGTACTTCGATCACTATTACAGGCACTAACTTCCGTAGCGACCCGTCTGGCAACATCGTGTTTTTTGGTGCGGTAAGAGGAACTGTAGTTGCCTCGACAACAACGTCATTGACAATGGTTGTACCTGGCGGAACTACCATGAAACCTGTATCAGTCACTGTTAATAATCATACCACGTACTCCAGCCGACCATTCAAACTCTCCTTTCCTGATGGGGGCGCCGGAATCACAACATCATCGTTCAAATGGAAGGGTGCATTCGACACGCATGAAGACCCCAGAAGTGTCTTCCTCGCTGACCTCGATGGTGATGGGAAGTCCGATATCATCACGGGCAACTATTTTTCCGGTTCGATATCGACACTTAGAAATACCAGCGCTAATAGCAATGTCTCGTTTGCACCTGTAGCGCCTGTAATTTCAGGACTTGGTACCAATGCATTACTTATCGTCGCGGTTGGCGACGTAAACAGTGATGGAAAGCCCGATATCGTGATGGGTAATTGGGGGGATGTAGTATCCGTATTCCGGAATACAAGTACGGTAGGTGCTATATCGTTTGCTCCACGAGTTGATTTCCCATCGACTTATGGTACGCGCGGAATCACCATTGGAGATTTCAATGGTGACGCAAAGCCTGATCTCGCGCTGACGAACATGGATTTTCTCGGGCTAAACCCTGTCATCTCAGTATATAAAAATACTGGACAAGATGGGAGCATCGCCTTCGCCCCAAGTGTTAATTTCACCGCACCAAACATTGCATTCGATCTACATAATGCAGACCTGGATAATGATGGAAAGGTTGACCTCGCTGCCAACATTCCTGCGAGTAATGGAGTACTCGTGTGGAAGAATACAAGTACGCTCAGCGATATGATTTTTACAATACAACCAGTCCTCACCACACCCGTGACAACTCAATCCATTTCACTGGCGGATATTGATGGAGATAATAAGCCGGATGTGACCGCGTCAACGGCAACGACTTTCTCCGTAATTCGTAATACAAGTACCACCGGAAATATTTCCTTTGCTCCAAAGGTGGATTTTGACGCTGAATCGACCTCGCTTCATCTTACCGCGGGGCAGTTGGATGGCGATGGTAAGCCTGATATCCTGATCATGAATAGCGAAAAGCAAGTCTTCATCAACCGCAATACAAGTACACCGGGTACTGTTTCGTTCGCGGCAAGGGTGATATTTACCACCCAGGTCACCTATAATTGGTTATACACGTCGGCGATCGGCGACCTTGAGGGCGATGGAAAACCTGATCTGGCGGTGGCGAATGGCGCGGACAATAAGATATCCATCTTCAGGAGCCAGGTGGGAGAACAAGTACTAAACGTATGTCAAGGATCAAATACCTCCATCTCCTCCGCAACCGGCACTACCTACAAGTGGCAGGTCAATACAGGAAATGGTTTTGTAGATGTTGTCAATAATACTAACTACTCAGGCGCAGGCACAATGACGCTACAGATTTCAGGAACGCCGATTTCATGGAATGGATATCAATACAGAAATATAGTAGATGGAGGTGCAGGCGCAGTTACCAATCTCGTAGTGAATCCAATCGTCACCCCAAGGGGAACGGCGTCATCGCCTGCGGCAGTTTGTGCTAATGATATTTTCAGGGTCACATTTACGGAAACGAACCCGGTGCCATTCAATTCGACTGTGGAAATTTGGGAGAGTATTGATGGAGGACCATATGCTGCCAGGTTCAGTTTTAACTATCTCGGCATTCCTACAATATTCCAGTTGCAGTACTCTACCGGAAGCACAAGAAAGTATTTTTTCAAGGTCACACCGCCGGTCGCCGTGCCATGCGGAGTGTCTACGAATACCGACACTACCACAACGATCATAGGCCAGCTGGCGATTCCAGTGATTACTTCGAACAACAATAATCTTACAGTCAGCAACCCTGATCCTTCGGCCACATATACTTGGCAGCTTCAGGATGCAACTAATACCTGGAACAATGTGGTGCCGGTTGCTGTGGGCACAACGTATGCTGCAACAGTGAGCGGAAAATATAGGGTGAGGGGAATCGAGGGAACGTGTGTTGAAAATTCGAATGAAATTACGCTAGTCATTACCGCAATCGATCCGGTAGCTGCCAGCTCGATAGGTATTGCCGCATACCCCAATCCTGCAACCGACAAACTCATCATCGACACATTGAGACTTGCCGATCAATGGCAATCAATTCGAATCGTGAGTGGCGATGGAAGTCTGGTGATGGGAAACTATTCGGTCCGTAACCAAACGAGAGTCACGATCAATATAACCAGACTCAGACCCGGTACGTATGTAGCGGTGCTTACGAGAAAACTTGGAGCTCCTGCAGTGATCAGGTTTATCAAACTATGATGCTGAAATCTTTTTCAAAAAAAAAGCCGCCTGGTCAAAGGCGGCTTTTTTTTAGGACGATTCATTCATTAATACGGTAAAATCAATCCGAAGCTCGCGCCATTTGCACCGGACCAGATGAGTTTATAATAGTAATGGCCGCCGACACCTGGGCAGGACGTTGGAGCGCCTGTCACATCAAGACCAAAAGTCACAGTAGCAGTCGCCGCTGACGTAGTGTGGAGAATAGCTCCAGAGGTTATCCTGAAGTTACAATCCTGCCTTACGACAATGGGTGCAGTAGTGGATGTAGTAAACTCGCCACCGAAGCGATTAGTTCCCCATTCTGCAATGTGTAAAGAGCTGCTATCGACATGCATGCCCGTCGTTGTGATGACAGCACCATGGTTATAGGTAAAAACTCTTCTTTTTGCTACTTGCCAATCACGCTGCGAGCCATTGTCGAACTTAATGGACAAGCCTGGGCTGACGATAGTATGGGTAATGGTACCGGCTGTTGCCAGATTGACAAGAAGTCCGCCACTCTCATTAGTGTAAAGTTGGGTACCATTGATAGTAATACTCTTACCATCAGCAATACGTGTGATCTTCAAATTTTGGAAACTTGCTGAAATCACCGCTCCTGCGTTCTTCCATTGAGTGCCTTGTTCCATCGACAGTACAACGACACCTGTTCTGATACGTCCGTTTAGGCAGTTGGTACCACTATAGGTGATTGTCACCGTCATCGGGTTAGTCGCACTGTTAACGTCGATTGTGGCATCGCAAATAAGACCCTGGATATCCTGGAGTCTTCCCGTAAACGATGTTGATGATTCGATAGCGAGGTTTGCGTCATTTGCTACGGCATCCATTTCTGCAGAGAAACGTGATTGGTCTTCAGTGTGAGCGGCCATCTCATTTCCGTTTGTAGTGGGTTCATCTGGGCCCTTCTTACATGATGAAATTGTTACGAGAAGGACAAAAGTCGAAAGGTACAGGATCTGTTTTTTCATAAAGTTGATTAGTTATTATTAGCTCGAATAGACTTTGTGGGCCTAACAAGGTTTAAGATTGCAAAAAAAATCCCGGAATTCGGGGATCGCCTCTCTCAAAACGCAGCGGCAATGGGTTTATTACAATGATGAAGCTGGAAATTTACTAACGGGGGTAGTAGAGTTACGCGTTTGCTACGCTTCGCTCGCAATGAGGACGCGCAAATCAATACTTACACTGCGCATTATCCGCCTTTAAATAATAGGGTTTAAAATTCAGCGCCTTCGGATCCATACAACCCTTTAGATTCAACAATTCTACTTTTCGGAACTCTATCGGATGGCTTTCTGCCTGCAGGGCGATATAACCCTCACCTAGCGAGGTTCCGCTCTTTTGAAGCCATTGTGCGGAGTCAGCTCCGAAACCACCGCGGGCCCAACTGAATGAGGGGCTGATTAGTCCACCGCCGATATGAGTCTTTTCATAGGTGAGCACGACACTATCGTTGATGATGTGTTGAATTATGGAATCACCCATGACGATTGCTTCGGCAGTCACCCACATGTCTGCGGGATAGGAAGGTGAACTTGCATTAATGCAATGGTCATCCACGATATGTCCTTTAATGCTCACTTCTGTTCCGGGTGTACAAAGGTTGCCCGTAGGCCTCTTTTTCTGTTCATCGCTCGCCAGGAATTGCATCTCTAGTGAAATTGGAAATGCCTGGTCTTTGCCGACCGATGAGGCCGATTGTGAATGGAGCATCACCCCGCCATTGAGATAGGCGTAGTCGGGGCCGCCCTGGAGTTGTTTCCCTGTGAACCTGTATTCGATACGTATCCTGTACCAGGAAAAAGGTTGTTTATAATAGAGATGACCAAATTCCCCATCAAACTTTGGGTAACCGCTATAATCCACCCTCAGCAGACTGTCTTTTACAGAAAATGTATTGTAAAGATTCTCATTGAGCGGATGCTTAGTGATTTTTAGATCCCAACCCTCAAGATCCTTCTTATTGAAAAGTTGTACCCACTCCTCCGACGCGTCGGTTTCTGACTTTTGATTGCAGGAGATGAAGAGTAAGCAAGTGAGAAGGATGAAAAAGGATGTAGGTTTTTTCATGAGTATTTTTTTATAACAGAAAATTGACCGCAGATTTTCAGGATGGTTATGGTTAATTATGATTAGAATCTAAAAACAGCATATGCAACAGATGAGATTAGGCTCGAATTGAAGAACGTTAAACCTTAAACGTTAAACGAACATCACCCCACCAGATCCCACAGATTCCCATAAAGATCTTTAAACACCGCAACAGTTCCATACGATTCGACAACCGGGTTTCTGATAAACACCACTCCTGCTTTCAACATTCTATTATAATCTTTCCAGAAGTCATCGCTTTGGAGAAACAGGAACACCCTTCCTCCAGTCTGGTTGCCGACACGGCGTAGTTGCTCTTCGGTTGAACCCTTAGCGAGTAATAATGCCGTACCCTTCGAACCTGGTGGCGCTACTCTTACCCATCGTTTCGTTTCAGACAATACTGTATCCTCGATCAAGGTGAACTGTAGCTTCTGCGTGAAATAGCTGATTGCTTCGTCATAATCATCTACAATCAGGGAGATATTGGATATGTGTTGGCTCATTGTGGAGTGTTGATGTAAAGATGGCCGTCATGATTGCCAACCCTTATACTTTTCGCTTTCCCGAAGCGACAAAATCTGCTTCCTGACCTCATTTATATCTTCGGTATTCAAAGGTTCAAACTCATCATAGAAACCAGTTTCGCGAAAGGGAAAGTTACATGCCTCCCCATACTTGTGCACTTTTGCGCTGAGCGCCCTTCCATACAAATGATAATGAAGATACGGCCCCTCGGGTTTGAACACTCCCCAATTTCCGTTGTCCTGGTAATTGATCCTGCCGATGTCAATACCCCTGTTGTTCAACCCGGTCGTCATTGCCTCTCCCACAAGTATCGTGAGATACATAAGCTCGTTTGCCAATGCTGCTGAAAGTTGCGTCCGGTCCCCTATCCTTTTCTTCGGTGTTATGGTGATATGACCGCCATCCAATCGCGTCACAAGTGGTTGCTCCGGGGCTTCAACCAGGAAATGATCCGTTTCGAAGATGAGCGCCATGAGAGGTTAGATTTTCGGTTGAAGGTGAACATCATTTATGACTATCTCTTTCAACTCACTGAGAGAAGTTATCATCCAGTCGGGTTGCTGCTCCGCCAAAAGTTTAGTCGCCTGAGTTCCGGAGAGAATCGCGGCAGTGAATACACCTGCGTTTTTTCCTTCAAGAATATCTGCCGTAGTATCGCCCACTTTTAAGACTTCGCGTGGTTGCAGACCCAGTTTCTGCATCATATCAATGATCATGTCGGGATGTGGCCGGCCTCTTTCCATCTCCGCTGCAATACCTATATAATGAAAAGGGATATTTTCCCACTCGAGGTAGTGCAGTATTCGATCGAAGGTTTCTCGCGGCAAACCTGATCCCAATCCAACCAACCGGTCTTTTGAAATAAAATGCTCAATGATCTCTCGGGCACCTGGGCCAACGGAGAAGTTACTGATATTTTTTGCCACATATGATTCAAGTGATGCCAGGACCGAGGGTATAAGCTCTGCCCGATATCCTCCCTGGATGAGCGCCCTGGTGATGACTTCCTTCTTATCCTTGCCCCTGTTATTCCGAATGAAGTCCTGGCTAATCGTCACACCATGATCAGAAAACGCCTGGCTGAAACAGCGATTGATCACCTGCGGATCTTTCTCCAGAACGGTAGTCCCTATGAAGTCGAACAGTATACCCCTGATCATCATGATTTATTGTTTAGTCAAGTCCATCTCGCGCAATTCACTTTCATTACCCACGCGATCGACAGCGGTCACTGCAATACGGTTGAGGTCGAGTTTTGTCGCATTCTCGCCCATTATTTTCTTTAGATCGTACGACCAGGTCTTACGATCGAGAATCCGGTAGTTCCAATTGTTTCCATATCGATAATAGACAACCCAATGAAAAACATCTTTCTCATCAGGATGCGCCCATGTAATTCTCAGGTCGTCCTGCTGTAAGTCGGTCTTGACAGTTGGGGCAACAGGCGCACGGTTGTCCATCCATGGGCTCGCCGGAACGAGCGCCTGTTTCCTGTATGGACCTTCGGAAATCGCTTTTACCATATTCGGATTGTTGGTAAGGGATGAGATGCTCCAGTGAACAACTCCCTTACTCTCGGGTATCATTCCACGGTCGATCATGATTTGACTCAGTATTTCATTCACATTTCTGGCGCTCGTATCGCGTCCCACACTGATGCCTGGCCATAGGTGCCGCTTTTGATAGTTTTCTCCATTCCACCATCCTAGCAAGACGGGAAAACTCTGGCTCATCCTATTGATTGGCCAGTACAATTGAGGGGTGAAATAATCGATCCAGCCTTTGTTTAACCAAAGCTTCGCATCGGCATACAATTGATCATACTGATCGAAACCGCCAATTGACTCTGGATAACCTGGTCGCCAGATGCCAAAAGGACTTAATCCAAACTTCACATGTGGTTTTGCCGCCTTTATATCTTTATACAACCTTTGAATGAACACGTTGACGCTTTCACGTCTCCAGTCTCCCCTGCTTAGTTTACCGCCCCCCTGCTGGTAAGCCATCCAACTAGATGAGTCAGGGAAATCCTGTCCGAGATTATAGGAAGGATATGGATAAAAATAGTCGTCGAAATGTACCCCGTCGATGTCGTAGCGATTTACAAGATCCATCACCACTCCGACGGAATGATCTTGCGTCCCTTTCAACGAAGGGTCCATCCACCAATAACCTTCTTTGAGGAATACTACCAATTCAGGCCTTTTCCTAACGATAGAATGCTCGGTGATCTCTTTTCCATCCTTATGATGTGCACGGTAAGGGTTTAGCCAGACATGAAGCTCGATCCCTCTATCGTGAGCGGCCTCTACCCAAAATTCGAGAGGATCGTAATAAGGTGAAGGTGGTTTTCCCTGTTCGCCGGTGAGGTAGTATGACCATGGCTCAAGCGCGCTGTTATAAAGGGCATCGCACTGCGGTCGCACCTGTAGAATGGCTGTATTGAAATTATTTTTCTGAAGAAAATCGAGGAGTGCAATTGCTTCTTTCTTCTGATCATCTACAGGAAGTCCTGGCTTACTCGGCCAGTTTATGTTTGCAACCGTGGCAATCCATGCGGCGCGAAATTCGCGGTTAGCCGTGGGTGCTGGAGTGACCGGCGTTTCCATCTTCTTTGTGGGCGCACATGCTGGCAATAAGAACAGACTGAAAAGAAATAATGGCAACAAATGAAATAGGCGGCGCATGCTCTGAATTTTATGTTAGTGTTGGTGCGGCATTAAAATTAGGGTAAAATCAGGCATGAGTTATGAAACCTCGTAAGTTATTCACGAACCGGTTAGGATATAAAAATATCCTCTTTGCAGATTCGTGCATTCAACTAGTAAAACGATCGATGAGATCCATCACCTTCACTCCTTCCTCACCACTACAGGGATTCCTTCCTTTGTTTAGAAAGTAATTCACCACCTCCTGTATCATTGGCTGTTGCACATGCTCCAAAGGTTGAAATGAAATAACGTCAGTTTGGTGACCAATGGTGACCAGTATAGGACTATGACTGAAGAAACTAAATTCTATCCGGCCCTTATCCCCGATAATCTCGCATTTGTCTATTTCTTCACCATTGTCCATTGTAAAAGCCCACACGCCTGTAAACATAACGCCATTGACAAACTCGATGCACCCGGTAACAGTATCATCGGCATCATAGGCGCCTTTCTGGTTGCAGCCATACCCGGATGCGCCGGCAACTTCACCGAAGAAATAGATCAAGAGGTCAAGCTGGTGCGGTGCAAGGTCGTGAAACAACCCGCCGCCAGATTCTGATTTATTTACCCTCCAGGCTTTTTGCGGATTCTTCAGTTCCTCTTCACTCATGAGTTTCTTAAACATCGTTAGTCTCACGATGCGTGATTCACGTATGCGTTTTTCGTCAATCAGCTGTTTTATTGTCTTGAATATTGGTTGGGCCCGGCGATAATGCGCGACAACCATTTTCTGCTGATGGGAACTGGCGGCCGCGACCATCGACTTCGCGGAGTCCACGTTCATAGTCATTGGCTTTTCTACATACACTGGTTTTCCCGCCTGCATTGCAGCGATGGCATATTGCTCATGAGACGATGGAGGAGTCGCGACATAAATGGCATTCACTTCCGGATCATTTATTAGCGCATTCGCATCGGTATACCAGGTTGGGACATGGTGACGTCGAGCGTAATCTTCTGCCAAATTAGCGTTACGGCGCATGACTGCAACAAGTGTAGATCCCTCCACCTTATTGAACGCTGGACCACTCTTTACTTCTGTCACGTCGCCGCAACCAATGATGCCCCATCTAATTTTCTCCATACCTGGAAGGTTAGTGGTTCACGCAAAGGCGTGGATGCGCAGAGGAAACTATGGAACTGGAATTAGGAATTTTGGATTAGGTTTCCGAATTACAACACCCAATTGCTGATTAACTCTGCGCCTTTGCGCCTTTGCGTGAACCTTCTTTAAAGTTACTTCAATTCTATTGGCGCATTATTTTATATTTAAGGATGGAATTTTTCGTACACAAGGAATCTATCGTTAGAAAAATATGGGGGAAAGGAGATACCGTACTCTTTGTGTTTGCCGGGGCCAGTGCAGAGTTTGCCCTCAATAAAGCGGTGGACTGGTTATATTTTACGGGCAAACTTCCCGCCGATCCATTGGGTAGATTATTCTCGACGGTGATGTATGCGCGACTCATCGTATTCTCTGAAAAAGAAGCAGCCCTGCGTGCCATTGATAAGATCACGGCAATACATGCGGCAGTAGAATCGAATCGAGGGGCACAGATCCCTGATTGGGCGTATCGCGATGTGCTGTTCATGCTAATTCATTATTCGAAGGCTTCCTTTGAATTATTAGAGCGAAAGATGACGGAAGACGAAAAGCAGGATCTATTCGATGTATTCAATCGAGTAGGAATAAGAATGGGATTGAAAGACCTACCATCATCCTACCCCGATTGGGTAGCGATGCATGAGAAGCAATTGCAGGAGGACCTGGTAAGGTCTCACTATACGTTGGATCTTTTCAAGCAATATCGGAAACATCTTGGCTGGTTTCGCTATCAATTGTTGATTGAATCACAGAAGCTCGTCGTTCCTCGAAGGGTCAATGAACTCCTGGAATTAGGAAAATACTCCTGGCTGACTCCCATTCTCTCTTCTTATAAATTAAGTCGAAAAGTAAAACTCGATTGGTTCCTCAAGTCGCTGGTATTGCCAGCCGAATACAAGAAGCAGATCAGAGATCTTGATGTTACACCCACTTAGGCGAGGCGGGAGACAGTAGACTGGAGGCGGGAGACAGTAGACTGGAGGCGGGAGAAGGGAGACTGGAGACGGGAGACGGGAGGCGGGAGACTATAGTCGAAAGTCGGGAATATTGCCTATTGTACATTGCTTATTGCCCATTGCCTATTGACTATTGATTCGCTTAAAAAACCTCGGCACCCACTCCTCCAACCGCATCATTCCCGGAAATTCTTTCTGGACAGACGGTAGATCCTTTATGAAGACGCCTCCATGTTGGTTGATCCAGGAGAACATTTTATGCAGGTCTCCACCCATGACGAGTCTTGTAATAAACCCAGGAAGCTGCTGGTATTTTATATTCTGTTGCCACACCTTGGAAAAGACGTCTGCGGTCTGTTGCCCATCCAATTGTTCGGACGCAATAGTCTTCACGTGGCCAATGTACTTGCCGGGTTCAAGGAAAATAGCGGTGCTGATGCGACCGATATCTTCGCAGGCAATATATTGTTGATTTTTGCTCTTTCGCACGGGAGTTACGAGCTTGCCTTTCAGTAAACGGTCTCGCACTTGCGGGATGAGAAAATTGTCGAAGAATGAGGCGGGTCTGATGATCGTATAAGGGAGGCCGATCTGCTTGATGTGTGTCTCGATCTTGAATTTGCTCTCCCAATGTGGGATGCCAGTGCTTAGATCGGCACCCACCACGGAAGAATACAGGTAATGCCCGATTTCATTTTCCTTCGCAAGGTTGGCCAATGCTACGCCCTGTCGAATCTCTTTCTCGATCCCTTTCGTGAAAGCCAATACGCAGAAGATTCCTTCAACATCTTTGAGGTGGGGAACTATGCTCGCTGGTGAATCCAGGTCGCCCTGTACAATTTCCGCATTCAAAGCCGCTAGTTTCTGGGCAGCTGGAGATGAAGGATTTCGCGTCAGTGCCTTCACCCGGAAACCGTTTAGTAACAGGTTTCTCGCGACTGCGCTTCCCTGGTTTCCTGTTGCTCCGGCGACGAGAATCGTTTTGTTGGCTGGCATGATAATAGTTGAGTCAGTAAGTTCGATCATTCTTTATACGCTTCCAATTAAATTAGCGGCTAAAAACGCGCTTTTTTAAACCGATATTTAAAAAAAATTAATTATGCGCCTTTACATTTTCTTTCTGTTGTTGCTTGCAGCCTGCAATGATGAAAACTCGCAGCAAACCGAACCACGAAAAGATACTGCCGTCGCTCCTCCTCCGAAGGCACGCGATACGGCAACGCAAGTCAAACCCTCGGAGCCGAAGACTTATGGTAACGCCAGGTTTAAGAACGTGACCGTAACCAAAACAGCGGAGAATGAATTCCTGGTCAAGGGTGAAGGACAGATATTTGAAGCTTCGTTTGGCTGGGTCATTGAAGACGGGCACGACGAGTTAAAGCAAGGACACGAAATGACTGACGCCGGTGCTCCGGCCTGGGGAAAGTTCAGTTTTACGGTCAAGGCCGAAAAGAAGAGACCCAACTCTACACTGCATCTCATTCTGTTTGAAACTAGCGCGAAAGATGGGAGTAGGCAGTATGAGTTGCCGGTGGCCTTGCATTAAGCAATAAGCAATAGGCAATAGGCAGTAGGCAATAGGCAATAGGCAACGTTCGGTTAATTTGCCTATTGCCTATTGCTTCAGATTTGGTTAAATTTGGTAACACAGCCAAACCTCCACGCATGCAAGACCCGGAATTTCCCTCAAAAGGTGTTAGGCAGCTGGCAGCAATCATGTTCGCCGACATGGCCGGATACACCGCCATGATGCAGGAGGATGAAAAGACAGCAAAGATTTTAAGAGACCGGCAGCGGACAACGCTTGAACGATTGATTCCCACGCACAATGGAAAGATCATTCAATATTTCGGTGACGGTACACTCAGTATCTTCGGGAGCGCCATCGACGCCGTGAGATGTTCCATCGATATACAGGAGGAACTGCGAAAAGAACCGAAAGTGTCGCTGCGCATTGGACTACACTCCGGAGATATCGTACTTGACACCGATGGTGTATATGGTGACTGCGTGAATCTTGCCTCCAGGATCGAGGCTCTTTCCGTGCCAGGCGCCGCACTGGTTTCAGACAAGGTCTTTGATGAGATAAAAAATCAGAAGGATATTTTTACAAAATATCTCGGCAAATTCAATCTTAAGAATGTAAAGCGCAAAGTCGAGGTGTATGCAATTGCAAACGAGGGCCTCGCTATCCCGACGGCGGCGCAGACAGGCGTGAAAGCAGGGGCGGAACATAGCATCGCAGTCCTTCCATTTGTAAACATGAGCGCCGATCCGGAGAATGAATATTTCAGCGATGGCATCTCCGAAGAGATATTAAACGGATTAACGCACGTAGATGGGTTGCAGGTAACCGCACGCACTTCGTCCTTTTCATTCAAAGGAAAGAGCCAGGACGTCAGGCATATTGGAACTCAACTAGGTGTGTCGACCGTATTAGAGGGAAGCGTTCGGCGGTCAGGTAAGCGAATGAGAATTACGGCTCAGCTCATCAATACCTCTGATGGTTATCATCTGTGGTCGGAAGTTTATGATAGCGAGGTAGAAGATATCTTCCAGGTACAGGATGAGATATCGATGAAAATTGTGAATCGGTTGAAAGAAAACTTCAACCCCACGAAGAAGACAGAACCGATCATAAAGGCACCCACCGAAAATATTGAGGCATACAACCTATACCTCAAAGGACGCTATTACTGGAACAAGTCAACTCCCGAATACATCCGCAAGGCAATCGAGACGTTTGAGGAAGTAATTAAAATCGATCCCGCGTTCGCGCTGGCCTATACATCTCTCTCTTATTGTTATTCGTTTATGGGGTCCACCGGCTTGATGCCACCATCCGAGGCATATCCTCGCGCGAAGGACCTCACCTTGCATGCGATCGGGCTCGATCCCAATCTTGCCGAATCGCATCTTTCACTTGCAACGATCAAATTCTTTCACAACTGGGACTTCGATGGCGCCGAATCTGCTTTGCACAAAGCACTTAGTCTTAGTCTAAACTCCTCACTGATTAACCAGGTTCACGGATGGTTTCTTATTGCAAAAGGGGATTTTACAAAAGCCATCGAGAAGATGGAGCAGGCTGTATCATTGGACCCGCTCTCACTCCCGCTCATGAGCAACCTCGCGGACGCCTATTCTTTTGCCCAGCGTTTTTCAGAAGCACTCGCTCAATACGACAGGATCGTTGAAATGGATCCGACGTATCGCAGAGCCTTCGAAGGAAGAGGCATGATCTATTTGGCGAGAGGCGAATATGAGAAAGCAATACCGGATTTCGAACAATATCATAATCTCATCGGCAATCCACTCAAAGGCGTTAGTTCACTTGGACACGCGTATGCAATGTCCGGGCAAATGGATAAGGCGCTGGATTGTCTCGATAGATTAAAACAAAGAGAGGCGGCTGAACCCGACACTATCCTACACATGGACTACGCATTTCTCTACACAGGGCTAAGGGATTTCGATAAAGCTTTTTATCATCTCAATAAAACCTATGAGCAACGCATAGGCATCGCCTGCCTGGGTATGATCTTTTGTGTAAGATACCCCATGTTAAATGAGCTTCGCTCTGATCCAAGATTCAAGGATCTTACTGTTCGAATGGGGATGAATCAATGATAGGGAGGCTAGTGGAAAGTGGCTAGATGCTAGAGGCTAGTGGCGAGTGGCTAGTGGGACTTTAGGTCGCTTCAGTCATTAAAAGCGCGAAGACGAACAAAAATTACAAAATTAAACGACCCAAACCCCACTAGCCACTAGCCACTTCCCACTAGCTCAGCTCAGCGGAATTCAGTCCAAAAACTCTCTATACCCCTCTTTAAGGCGGGCAAGCAAGTCCTCCCTCAATTCAGAAGAAATGAACGCAGCATTCAATGCATTTACATTGCAATTGTAGAAGTCCCTTGGGCTCCAACCGAAATTTGTCCGAATGTTATCATACTCAAGATTGAGAGTACACCAGGTAATCGTGCGTGTGTCCGTATTGATGCTCATGGGAACGCCGCTTCGGTAAATCCTATCCACTGGATGATCCTTAAATTTATCAAACATGTTTGTCTGGACATTGCTGCTGGGACAAACCTCGAGATGAACTCCGTTGTCCTTCAAGTGACGCATTAACTTCTCGTCCTCTATACTCCTCGCGCCATGCCCGATTCTCGAAGGCCCAAAATGATTCAGGGATTCCCATACGCTATCCGCTCCTCGTGCCTCACCCGCGTGCGCGGTGCACGGAATTTCTTTTGTGCTCGCATACTCGAAAGCTTTCTTATGCGCATCAACCGGGTAACCGGCCTCGTCGCCCGCGATATCAAACCCGGCCACGTATGTATTCTTGAATTGTTCAACCAACTTTACCGTATCCATGCTTTGTTGTTCCGAAAAGTGACGGAGCGTGCAGAGAATTACTCTGGCCTCGATACCTGTTTTTACAGAGGCTGCAGCCACCGCAGTGTTTACCGCTGTTACTACCTCGTGCGCATTGAGGCCTTTTTGCAAATGGAGAAAAGGTGCGAACCTTATCTCAGCGTAAAGCATGTTATCTGCCTGTAACTGATTGAACAGGTCGTCTACTACCCACTTCAATTGTTCCGTGGTCTGCATCAGCTCGAACCCTTTTACGGCACGGGTGAGGAAGTCTACAAGGTCCATGCATTTTGCGGGGGCGACGAACTCTTTCATGTATTCTTCTTCCGTAACTGACGGTTTTATTCTCTTGACTACATCATAACTGAGCGAACAGTCCAGATGGAGATGCAATTCAACTTTTGGTAGATCTCTTAAATTCATAATTATAGAATGCTTGTCAATCAGGAAGGGCTTAACAATGGAATGATGTCACTGATCCGTTCCATTTGCCTGAATTGTTCATGCTCCACTTTTTGTTCAATAGTTTCATGACTCCAGGTAATGTGGTACGGGATGTGAATTGCATGCCCACCTATCGCCAGCACCGGCAATATATCGGATTTAAGGGAATTGCCCAGCATGAGGAATTGGCTGGGTTGAATGTCGAGGTGTCTTAGAAGTTTGCGATAATCCCCTTCCTGTTTGTCGGACATGATCTCTATATGATGGAAGTAATGACTAAGCCCGGATTTCTTCAGCTTCCTTTCCTGGTCGAGCAGGTCGCCTTTGGTAGCAATGACCAGCCTGTATTTATCCTTTAGTTCGTGCAGCACATCTTCTACGCCTTTCAGTAATTCGATTGGACGATCCAACAGTTCCTTTCCATAGGAAATAGCCTTTTCGATTATCACCGGGCTAACGGTATGCAGAGACACGCGAATAGCAGTTTCCACCATTGAGAGCATGAATCCTTTGACGCCATACCCATAAAGCTGTAGATTTTGTATTTCGGTCTTGAATAGTTCTTGTGAAATGCTATGATGTGGGAGATAATCCTCGAGTAAGGAACAGAATTTTTTCTCAGCCTCCTGGAAATAAGGCTCATTTATCCACAGCGTGTCATCGGCGTCGAACGCAATTACTTTGATTCCTTCCATAGTCGGTGAATAGTGAATGGTCCGTGGTCAATAGTGAGTGGAGCCTGATTATAGATACAAACTTAGGTTTTCGAACGGGTTCAGCGAATTCGAATTTCGGGGTCCACTCACTATTGACAACTCACCATCACTTTCTCACTATCGACAACTCACTATTCATTTCTTGGGCCGATCGATAGACCATATATCCCATGAAGAACCAGGCGATGGTAGAGTAAATACCGGAGACAATCATTGTCTCTTTTCCCTGTCCAATTAAAATGAACAGACACAACGTTACTGGTAGCCACGTACCAGCGATCAATACCGAGTACCTCTTCCATCCTGTCAATACTGCCGCCTCGGCCACAACAATGCCGGTTACAAGCAGGCATACATTACTGGCCGGCCATGAGAAATCGAGGATAAAATATAATGGGGAAGAGTTTCCTGGATCCAGTATCGTCCACACATTCCAGATATTTGCGATGAAGAGAAGCGATAGCTGTAAATAGAGAACAACCCGCGCCGCCTTCCTTTCACCCGTGGCTCGGTAACGCATTAGTGCAACGATCACGCAGCTCCAGCCTATCATGTAAATCAGACCGCAGAGCCCGCCGAGACTAGTGTTGGCGTTTCCTGCCAGAGACATTTGAGCGAACAGGAATGGCGAGGAGGCCATGGCAATTATTCCCAGAATCCGTGTTCTTATTTTCATATCAGCACATTTTGATGAAAAATCAAAACTATGGTCGGTGGAGACAATGCGAAAAACGATTCGGATGGATTGTGAAAAAGTAATGATCAATTGCCAGAAATCATAGTGCCCTGCCAGAGTCAATACCTCCATTCATTGAAAATTGAGTAGAAAGCGCAAGGGTTTTCCCCTATGCGCGACGAGCTATTTCTGCTATTTTACATAGCCCAAGCTAAAATCCATACCTGTGAAAAGAACCACCTTCTTTTTCTTCTTCGCCATTGCTATTCACCAAGCAATAGGTCAGACATCCGTTGCCGATACATCGGGCGGACTGATTGCGCAGAAGGAGAACATCATTACAGCATCTACCATCATCAAGATTGAAAACCTTGGTCCGAAGATCAACTCGGAGTTTGCCGAGTTGCGACCCACGATATCTGCCGATGGAAATCTCCTTTTCTTCATTTGTGAGAATCATCCCGAGAACACCAAGTACAGGTCGATTCGCAATTCACAGGACATCTGGTATGCCTACCGTGACACAAATGGAAAGTGGAGCGATGCTTATCACCTTGGATATCCGTTGAATACCTATCACTATAATGCCGTCTATTGGGTATCACCAGACAATAACCGTATCCTAATCAGAAACGCATTCATCGATGGCGACTATGTTGGGAACGGCGTTAGCATGAGCTACCTCAAGGAAGATGGAACATGGACAAAGCCCAATGCCCTACGCATAAAAAATTATCTCAAGTACGATCGCGGTCGCCAGAATGGAGCCTCGATGGCACATGACGGACAAACATTGCTCTTATATATGACGGAGGAGAAAGGGGGTTATGAAAACGACATCTACGTATGCTTCCTTGAGAAAAATGGTACGTGGACGGAGCCAATGAGCCTTGGTAAGAAGATCAACTTACCGAAGTTCGATGAGATGACTCCATACCTTGCAGCCGATGGCGTTACCTTATACTTCAGTAGCAACCGACCAGGTGGGATCGGCGACAATGATATCTGGATGACGAGAAGGCTGGATAGTACCTGGACGAAGTGGAGTGATCCGATGAATCTCGGTGAACCTATTAATACGCCGGAATGGGACGCCTTCTTCACTCTCGACGCCGGCGGGGAATATGCCTATCTCACCAGTAGCGCCGAGACCTATGGCGAAAGCGATATAGTCCGGGTGAAGCTTCTAGAAAAGGAAAAGCCGGATCCAGTAGTGCTCGTTAGTGGAAATGTTTACAACAAGAAAACCAACCAGCCGCTAAGCGCTACGCTCAGTTATGAGACGCTTCCAGACGGTACGGAAGCAGGGAATGCCGTGTCTAACCCGGATGATGGCTCTTTCAAAATCGTCCTCCCTTACGATAAGAACTATTTGATCAAGGCAACGGCCGATAAGTTCTTCGCTCAATCGGAAAACCTCAACCTCGACTCGCTTGTTCAGGCAGGTTACAAGGAAATTCATAAGGACCTCTACCTCGTCCCGATCGAGATTGGACAGGTGGTCCGCCTTAACAACGTATTCTTCGATTTCGACAAATGGGATTTACGGGCTGAATCCCACCTCGAGCTAAACAGGGTAGTAAAACTGTTGGAGGAGAACCCATCAATCGAAATAGAAATGAGCGCCCATACTGATAGCAGGGGGTCAGACGATTATAACTTTAAGCTGAGTGACAATCGTGCCCGCTCCGTGATGGAATACATCCTCTCTAAAGGAATATCTCCTACCCGCATACGATCACAGGGTTATGGCGAAACGAAGCCAGTTGTGCCAAATGATACGGATGAGAATAGGCAGTTGAATCGACGGGTTGAGTTTACGATATTGAAGAATTAGTTTTCACGCAAAGTCGCCAAGGCTCGCAGAGGCGCAAAGAATTACCTAATGCGGAACAACCTTTGCGACTTTGCGAGTCTTGGCGACTTTGCGTGAAACCTTTGCGAGAAGCGAGAGCAACCACCCACCCCTTCCCCCCGATTCGGTAAAAGACCGATTATTTCAAATAGGAAATAGTTTATCTTTAGAGAGATGGCGACGCGCCATCAAATTTTAAACCCCTTACTGAATTGTATGCGGTCGTGCCGTATTAAAGTGCAGTTGCTAGCAGCCGGAATCCTAATCCTCACAGGTTCCTTTTCTGCACACGCGCAAACGTGCCCGCAAAACATCGATTTCGAGACCGGAACTTTCGACGGCTGGACATGCTATACCGGGAATGTCACTGGAAACGGTGCAAACGTAATCACTCTTACTCCTTCTGGCGGCCCAGTTAACGAACGGCATACCATGTATACTTCATTTCCAGGCGATGGGCTGGATTACTATGGCGGCTTCCCTATCAATTGCCCAAACGGTAGCGGCAATTCAATCAGGCTCGGCAATAATTTTGGCGGTGGCGAAGCAGAAGGCATTTCGTATGAGTTTACCATACCTGCCAACGAGAATTATTATACGCTCATATATCATTATGCAGTCGTCTTCCAGGATCCCGATCACCAGGAATACGAACAACCGCGTATGGAGATCGAGATTACCAATGCGACTGATAATAAGATTATCGATTGTTCGTCGTTCACGTTCATTCCGTTTGGTAGCATCCTACCCGGATTTTTTGAATCTCCTAACCCTGGGAGTGAAACACCAGTGTGGTGTAAAGACTGGACGGCAGTCTCTATTAATCTGGATGGTCATGCTGGGAAGAAAATAAAACTTTTTTTCAAAACGGCCGATTGCACATTCCGCCGCCACTTCGGTTATGCATACATCGATGTCAACTCCGAATGTAGCGGCACCTTCACCGGCGCGGCTTTTTGCCCGGATGATACGGTCGTTAACGTCGTCGCTCCTTACGGCTACCAGTCATATACCTGGTTCAACAGTACGTTCACTCAGGTGTTGGGTAATCAACAGGTACTGACATTATCACCTTTGCCGACTGCTGGCACAAATATCGCCGTGCAATTGGTTCCTTATAATGGATATGGATGTCTGGATACTTTATATGCGAGGCTCCTGGACACTCTAACTGTGACGGCGAATGCGGGACCCGACGCTATATCATGTAACTATAATCCTGTTCCCATCGGCACACCGCCGCGACCGGGACTCGTATATAACTGGAGTCCTGCCGGAGGGTTAAATAATCCTTCTATTGCCAATCCTCATGCGGCCCCTGATATAACCACGTCGTATATACTTACGACAAATCACGATGGCGGGGGATGTGTCGACAAAGACACCGTGATCATTAGAGCGGCCGTCATAGATGATTCCCTGCAGTTGACAGGGAAAGATGTCTATTGTATCGGTAGTGGGGATAGCGCGGTTCTGAATGTACAACCGACTTTTAGCATTCAGTGGTATAATAACGGGGTCGGCATCCCGGGAGCAACCCAGACCGTCTATAGACCGACGGTAACGGGTAGTTATCACGCGCAATTGATGAATGACATCGGATGCGTTATCAATACTGAAACTCAACCTATAGATATCTCATCCGTCCCAGTTGCCGCAATCGCGCAGGGTGACAGGCAACAATGTCTTGTGGGCAACCGCTTCAATTTTACAAATGCGAGTACCAATGCAGTTGGAAACATGAACTACACCTGGTTTTTGGGCGATGGCGGCGTTGGCAATACCCGTGATATCACTCATACATACGGGACCGCAGGTACATACCCCGTAAAGATGATAGTGAGCAGCAATCCGATTTGCGTGGATAGCGCGATGTTTGACGTCACAATTTTCCAAAATGCATTTGCAGCGTTCACCGTGAAACCAACTTGCATAAACCTCCCGGTACAACCCGTCAATCTAACGATTGATACGATGGGCTCTCCAATTAACTACTTATGGAAGCTTGGAAATGGTCAGATCTCTAGCGACCGGATTCCTCCGGCACAAATTTTTACGTCACCAGGGAATTACCAGGTGAGTCTCTCCGTTAATACCGCACAATGTCCTTCGCCCATTAATACGCTTACGCGCGTGCTTGTGATCGACAGGCCGAAACAAGCCGTAAACTATGAAGTAGAGTATGCAGTAGTGGATTTCCCGTTGCCACTTGCGGCTCGCCAGTTCGGTGATAGTGTATTATGGAACCCGGCAACATTTCTAAACAACAACAGGACCTATACTCCAGTGTTCAATGGTTTCTCCGACCAGGTTTATACCATCGCGATAAAGACAGCTAGCGGATGCGTTACAGTCGACACACAAGTCGTAAAAACGGTAAAAGAAGTCGGCATTTATGTTCCGACTGGATTCACGCCAAATAGTGATGGCCGTAACGATTTTCTACGGCCAATATTGATGGGAATTAAAGAAATAAAATATTTCCGCTTATTCAACCGCTGGGGGCAACTGATATTCGACTCCAAAACGGATAGACCAGGCTGGAATGGCCTGATCAGTGGTGCGACGCAAGGCACCCAGGTATTTGTATGGCTGTTTGAAGGAATTGGCGTCGACAACAGGCTGTATCGAAGAAAGGGAACTACGACCCTGATAAGGTAAATGCTTGAACGCTTATTTCAACTCTAATATTATCGTCGATTTTGGGGTAAGGCTAATCTCCGTTCCAATTGTTATCTGTTCACCCGTCATAACGTTCAACGCACTATTCTTTTTTGCCAGGATCTCAGAGAAGCGTCTTGTAGGAAGTTGAAAGTTTGTCGTGTTCTTATTAACTATCACCATTACCGTATCTTTCGCGTCATACCTGAAATAAACATAGACACCTTTCTCTGGTATGAAATGGAGTGTTTTTCCTTCGTGAATGACGGGCTTCGTCTTACGCCAGTTTAGTAATTTCTTCGTATAATCTTTTACACGTTGCTGATCTGCACTGAGCCCCGAACCTGTGAATCCATTCACACGATCATCGGACCAACCACCAGGGAAATCTGTTCTGATCAATCCATGATCGCCGGGTTTGGCTGTATTCTCTATTAATACCTCCGTACCATAATATATCTGTGGGATGCCTCGTATAGTCAGCAGGTAGCCCAGTGCCATCTGAACGAGAGCTG
>JACMKU010000050.1 GCA_014379965.1 Chitinophagaceae bacterium | reverse complement strand
TGCCTCGGCGAAAAAAATTCTTTACCAACCTATCTTCCAGGGAATGGAATGTAATGATGGCTAGTCGGCCACCCGGGCTTAGCAGTTTTGGCGTCTGCTCTAGCATTTCTTTCAATGCACCTAATTCATCGTTCACTTCAATGCGTAGCGCCTGGAAAACCTGGGCAAAGTACTTGTTGGGATTTCCTTTCACAATTTCCCGGAGAGCATTCTTGAAAGCATCAATGGTCTGTAATGACACACTGCTGCGAACCTGCACGATTGTCCTGGCCAGCGTTTTTGCATTCGTCACTTCACCATACTGCTCAAATAGTTTATGCAATTGCTGCTCAGCATAGGTATTCACCACTTCGAATGCTGTTCTTCCCTGTCGCCTGTCCATGCGCATATCAAGGTCGGCGTTGAAGCGTGTAGAGAATCCTCTTTCTGCTTCGTCGAACTGGTGACTGCTTACACCAAGATCGGCCATGATACCATCGACCTGCTGGATGTTGTGCAACCGTAAAAAACGCTGGAGGTGTCGAAAGTTGTGAGGGACAAAAATGATCCGTGGATCGTCAGGCAGATTCTTCTTCGCATCCTCGTCCTGGTCGAAAACGATGAGCTTGCCGCCAGTACCGAGTTCGGCGAGAATGGCCTTTGAGTGTCCGCCGCCGCCGAATGTGCAGTCGACAAATACGCCGTCAGCTTCTACCTGAAGGCCTTCGACCACTTCCTTAACCATGATCGGCACGTGATATTCGGGTAACTTGGAATTTGGAATTGGGTCATTATCATTGTGCATATTCATGCTAACTTCTGATTACTGATTCCTAATTGCCGACTCCCAGGTTCTTGTTCATTACCTCATTCGCCAGGTTACTATACCTCTCCTCAGAAAATGATTCAAAGAGCTTTTGTTTGTACTTATTACTATCCCAGATTTCTATTCTTTTGATCTTCGCAACCAACACAATGTCCTTGTCCAAACCGGCCTGCTCTTTCAAGTTTGGCGGTATCAGCAACCGCCCGGCGCTATCCGGCTCCACGAATGTGGCGCCGTTCAAAAAGTAGTCGAGGAATTCCCTGACCTTTGGGTCGAAGTCATTCAACTTGCTGATATCCTCGAAGAGCAAATCCCAATTCTGTATAGGGTACAGATTCAAATATTTTTGAAATCCTCTGTTGATAACAAAGCGAGGGTTCTCTATCTCCGGGAGCTGCTTTTTGAAGCCCGCCGGCAGAAGAAATCGGCCCTTTGTGTCCAAAGTGGCCTCGTATTCTCCGAGAAACCTTATCATTATCAGTGGATTGAATCAATTTTCCAGTAATTCACACAAAATAACACTTTTCTCCACTTACAACCCAATTTTTTTGATTTTTCTTTTTTCCACATAATATTTTGACCCACAATGCAGTCGGAGTAAGGGTTTGAGCGTTTCGATGGAGAATTAAGGCCAAATACCGGTTAATAGGCTGTGGATTGCAGTGGATAACGTGTGAGAAACCGGAAAGTAGAATTGCGGAAGGAGCACATTCAGCCACCGGTGATTGGTCGTCATTGCGAGGGAAGTGAAGCAAATAAATTATAGGATACTTCAGGCCAAAACTCGTTACAACCAGATCAAGCGATCCTTCGAAAAGGTAATCCTCAACTCATACTTCTTAAAGCGTAATCATTAAAGGCAGGGAGATAATAGTGAATTGTAAATAGTAAGTAAGATTATTTCTTTTGAACTTCCCTCGTGATTCGGGGCTGTAGATCCTCTCCCGCCTCGGACAGACACTCACGATTCACCATTCACTATCCGATAGTATTTTTGCAATTCACCTATCGCGACAGTTAGTCGCATATCATGAACCCACAGGAACTACTCATCCAGGATTATACGTATGATCTTCCCGAAGAAAAGATCGCTCACTACCCCTTACCGCAACGGGATGCTTCAAAATTACTCGTATATCAAAAGGGACAACTAACACAGGACACATACGCTCATATCGACGCACATCTGCCACGCAATAGTCTTCTCATCTTTAATAACACACGTGTACTGGAGGCCCGGATATTATTTCAAAAAGAATCGGGTGGCGTCATCGAAATATTCTGCCTCGAGCCACATGAACAATACAAGGGAATAGCTACTGCCCTGGCCACTGAAGGCCATGTCGAATGGAGATGTCTAGTTGGAGGCGCATCCAAATGGAAAAGAGGCCTCGTGCTCTCCAATTTGATTTCAGTGCCGAATGGTGATACAGTACAACTCAATGCAGCCTACAAAGAAAAACTAGCCGATCATTTTGTAATTAGCTTCAGCTGGACACCCTCACATTTAAGCTTTGCCGAAATACTTCATCTCGCCGGTGCTGTTCCTCTTCCTCCCTACATAAAGCGTAAAGCAGAACCAGGTGATGAACAACGATACCAAACGATCTATGCGGAACACCAGGGCTCGGTTGCATCGCCCACTGCGGGACTGCATTTCACTGAAGACATTTTTCAACGACTCGAAGGCAAAAACATCGAGCATGATTTTGTAACCTTGCATGTAGGGGCAGGGACATTTAAACCTGTGAAGTCAGTCTCTCTCTCGGAACACGAAATGCATGGCGAAGTCATCGATGTCTCATTGACTACCCTTCGTCATCTGGTTGCAGATCGTAAAGGGCCTTTAGTGGCAGTCGGTACCACCTCGCTTCGTACACTCGAGAGCCTATATTGGATGGGAGTAAAATTGATGAGTGGAACTACAGATCCCTTCACTTTATCCCAATGGGAACCATATTCGCTTCCTGCAGATGTACCTGCGAAAATTGCCTTAACTAATTTAATAAAATGGCTGGAGAAGAACAATCGTCCATCTATCGAAGGCCGCACCGAAGTGCTTATTGCGCCTGGATATCGACCAAGGATAGTAAAGGGGCTTATCACCAATTTTCATCAGCCCGGTTCTACATTACTTGTACTCGTTGCTGCCCTAATCGGGGATGACTGGAGAAAAGTTTATCAATATGCGTTGGAGAATGACTTTCGATTTTTGAGCTATGGGGATGGGAATTTGATGTGGATGTGAATGGTCGTGAGAGGTCAGTGGTCAATGGTCAATAGTGAATAGTGAGTGGTGAGTAGTGAGTAGACACCGCGAGATCGATCAAACGTTCCAATATTTACGACTCCATTCACTACTGACTACTGACCATTGACCACTGACCACTCACACCTTCTTCAACGGCAGCCCAATCGTAAACACACTCCCCTTCCCCAGCGTACTATCCGCCTTGATGCTTCCATGATGCGCTTCAACTATTGTCTTTACATAGCTAAGCCCGAGGCCGAAGCCTTTTACATTGTGAATATTACCGGTATGCGCCCGATAGAATCTTTCGAATACCCGCTTGACCGTTTCTTTGTTCATGCCAATGCCATTATCCTCAACGCGTATTGTCAGATGCTTCTCATCCGACTGCGTTGTGATCTTCACAAAGACGGGCGTATTCTCCTTGGAATACTTGATGGCATTATCGATCAGGTTATTGATGAGATTGGAGAAATGCACTTCATCGGCTTCAATCAAATCCCTTTCGGCATTCAGTAGTAGTTCCGCGCGACCCTGCTTCTCCTCAAGCTGAAGGGCAAAATTATCTGCCACGTTCTTGATGACTTCATGTACATGCACTGGTTTAAGGTTAAGATCGACTTCCTGCTTCTCAAGCTGCGAGGCCTTAAGGATCGTCTCTACCTGGCGATTCATTCGCTGGTTCTCCTCTTTGATGATCGTGCTGAAGTAGGTGATCTTTTCCCTGTCATGTATCACCTTCTCATTCTTCATCGCGTCAACAGCGAGTGAGATCGTAGCAATCGGCGTTTTGAACTCATGCGTCATGTTGTTGATGAAATCATTTTTAATCTCTCCTAGTTTTTTCTGCCGCAGCATCGTACGTACCGTGAGGAAAAAAGCCGCGATGATGATGATGGTAAAAAGAATGGCGGAGAGAAAGTTCATTCGGAGTGATTGGAATGCGAAGCTCTTATAATTCACGCCAACTACGATGAAGTCTTCATCCGAAGCCAGGTTTTCAGCTGCCGAGCCACTCGGTGTTACGAGTTTTACGCCGTGTGAATGGTTATTGACGGTATCATCCAATTCGCGTCCAAAATTTTCCGATTGTCTTTCAATTCTTATAAGATAATTATTGCGCGGGTCGGCGGAAAGCAATCCGAATTCATACGACATCTTCTCGAGTCCGGTCTGCAGAAATGCCTTCCGAATCTTATCACTGAGTTCAGCAGTACTGAATCGTTTGCCGATCGTAGCGGGACGAATGAACTCGAGAGAAAAATCCTCTGTTAGCAGGCTTTCAGATCCCTGCTTATTAATACCGGGAGAATAAGCCCCCTTGTATTGCTTCAATTCAGTACCTACTATTTCTGTTGCCTTATCTATCTTCTCCTTTATCTGTTCTTCGCGCAACAGGATCATATTCCTAAGCCAAGACACCTGGAAGAAAATAATGCCAACCAACGACAAAGTGATCAGTATGGTTATAATTGTAAATGTCCTCTTCACAAGTGCAACTTATTTACCGAAAGATAAAAGCTTTTTGAATAAAGGGTACAAAAATACTCGCGAATAAGCAGATACTCCATGGCATGAATGCGGCTTGGGTTGGATTTAACGCAGTTTTTAACAACCGAAAGTCATCGTATCAGTGTTGAACCAGAAATAATTCAACTCTTTTCATTTCAAATAAATTTATACTAAATTGAAGCATGATTGAACCGGGTCCTGGCATATTGCTGATTGCAGATCCTTTCCTCAAAGATCCCAATTTCCTCCGCACTGTCGTGTTTCTGTGTGAGCACAAAGAGGAAGGAAGTTTCGGATTTGTTCTCAATCGACGATATGAGAATACACTTGACGAATTGATTCCCGGGCTCGACGAACTAAAACTCCCGGTTTATTATGGCGGTCCCGTTCAGATGGATACTATCCACTTCCTACACCAATATCCTGAAGAGATACCCGGTGGCGAAGAAGTGATCAAAGGCGTTTATTGGGGCGGTGATTTTGAGAAAGTAGTAGAAATGCTCAAAAATGGGGCAGCTGATCCCGATAAAATTCGTTTCTACATAGGCTATTCCGGCTGGAGCGACGGCCAATTGACAACTGAATTAAAAGAAAAATCCTGGCTCACAGTAGCCGGCACTCGCAAACTCATCTTCCATCGCAATTACGAAGAAATTTGGAAAGACTCCCTCAAGCAACTAGGAGGTGATTATGAGATGATGATCAATTTCCCCATTGATCCGCAGCTCAATTAACAATAGCCAATGGGCATTGTCCGGTTGCTCTTGGAACAGTTATTGCACCCGTTCCTTAAATCATTTTCATGAAAAAATTATTCTCTGTCGCTCTCATAAGTACGGCGATTACATTGGCCTCCTGCGAAGGCTTGAAACAGATTGCTGGTATTTTGGCCCCTTCTGAATTTGAGATGGCCGCGGGATTGCGGGATGCGTTGTCCCAGGGTTTGTTTAAAGGTTTCAATGCCTTCGCCGACCCTTCAGGTAATCCCCTCGTTAGATTTGCCTTTCCAGGTGATGCCGCCAAAATTGAGAAGGCGCTGCGTGACTTTGGGATGGACAAGATGGTAGACCAGGTCACTGGCAAGTTCACCCGGGCCATGTCGTCCGCTGTTAATGCGGCACAACCTATCTTTCTTAATTCTGTAAGACAAATGTCCATTAAGGATGCTGCGGGCATCTTACTTACTGATAACCCACATGCGGCCACAGATTATTTCAAGACTTCGATGACACCGGCACTCATGGTTGCATTTCGTCCTATCGTTGACAGCACTATTCGCCTCGAAGGTGCTAACAGAGATTGGACAACGGTGGTTAATGTCTATAACAAGATTCCCTTTATCAATAAACCGCTAGAGGCGAGTCTCACCGACTTCATCGTCGCTCGCGCAATCGATGCCATGTTTGTCAACGTAGCGCAGGAAGAGGAAAACATACGCACACGATATGATTTCCGTAAGACGGATATGATGAAAAAAGTATTCGGGTATGCGGAGGATGAGTTGAAGCGTAGGCGGGAGCAAGGGAAGTAGCAATAGGCAATAGACAATAGGCAATAGACAATAGGCAATGGGCAATAGGCAGTAAGCAATTGTCATTGGAATTTTTCGAATCTGACTATTGATCGTTGCCTATTGCCCATTGCCTATTGCCCATTGCCTATTGCCCATTGCCTATTGCCTATTGCTTTATTGTCCCAACCATTCCTTAAACCCATTTACTCTCTCACGGCTTACTACCGTGTCAGCAGAAGTTGAGGGTTGAAGTTCAAGCTTCAATCGCCCACCCAACCAAGTATGTACCTTTGTAACTGCCTCGATGTTAACCAGTAAGTGACGATTAATACGGTAGAACTGGTTCGGCTGCAGCTGTTCTTCCAATTGGGATAGGTTGCATTCAAGCAGATACTTGTTATTTGTGAAATCAATTGCGTAACACAATTTTCCATCGGCGAAGCAATATGCGGTCGAAGAAGTCTTGAGGTAGCTTAACTGCTGTCCACGTTTTATTAAAAGCCGTTCTTTGAACCTGGTCGCATTCAATTCTTCCACCAGGCGTAAAATTTTTTCAGAAAAGCCATTATTCTTTTGCTGGTACAACTGTCGAAACTTATCGACGGCCTGTTCCAGTTCTTGCTCATCGATCGGTTTGAGCAAATAGTCAATACTGTTAACTTTAAAAGCCTTTAAGGTGTATTGGTCATAAGCGGTAGTGAAAATTACTGGCGCCTTAATTTCCGTCTGACTGAATATATCGAAGCTCAAACCATCTGCAAGCTGAATGTCCATGAAGATCAGGTCGATGTCCTCTCCCCCTTTGAAATAGCGCACAGCGGCTTCAACGCTATCTATTTTCTTCACAATTTCCGTTTCATCGGAAATGGCATGCAACATTTTTCCCAGCCGAGAGGCGGCAGGTATCTCATCTTCTATAATGACCACTCTCATATTAATTCTCTATTAATGGAATAGATACGATGAAATCGGCCCCATTCTCCCTCACCACCACCCGCCCATATCCTAGTAGCTTGTAGCGGTTGCGGATATTGTCGAGTCCAATTCCTGTTGATTCATTTATCTGGTTCTTCCTTTGAAGGTTGTTGCTCACGATTAGATTTCCATTCTCCGCAATCACCTCAATCTTTAACGGCTTGTCGGATGACACTATATTGTGTTTGATGGCATTCTCCATCAGGATCTGTAATGATAGCGGCACTATCCTCGTATTCAGTTTATTTTCCGGAACATCGATCCTCACGTCTAGGTTACTGCCGAATCGGGTTTGAAGGAGAAAGGCATAAGCTCTAAGCACATCCAGTTCTTCCTGAAGCAAAATGCTCTGCTCATCTTTCACCTCGAGTATGTGTCGGTACAGCTTCGACAACTGCTGTACGAAGTCGACTGCCAACTTGGGATTTTCGGGAATTACCGAGCTTAGAGTGTTGAGATTATTGAAGAGAAAATGGGGATTCACCTGCGTCTTCAATGCATTCAATTCTGCTTTGAGACTCTCTCTCTTAAGCATTTCCTTCTCCTGAACAGATTTCTTCAACTCATTCATAAAATAAATACTCTCGTAGATCGCTACCACAGTAAGCGAGCAGAACAGTGCGGCTACATTCGAGTTTGTAATGACCGTAAGCCAGTCAAACTCAAAACCATTGTAGTAGTGGTCATGTTTTAGGCCGCAGATATCGAGAAGATAGCCCAACAGGTTATTAGAAATGATGGTGTAAACCAACATCACCATCGACTGAACCATGATCCTTTTCCTCACATCGGTGAAATCAGGGTAACGGCTACGCGCCCAAATCATTATGTAGCGGTTGCCAAGCCAGATCACAGTAGTAATAATTAACACACTCAGGTAGACCTGCCAGGTAAAGTATGGTGGCCTGTTTATGCGCATACCGAAAAACACAAAAGGAATGACCAGGGAAGCTACCGGCACGAGTATTACCGTTACCAGTCTGTCGTCAAAGCCAATGCGAGAATTCGTTCGCCACATATGGGATAAAGTTACCAAAATCAAAACGTGACTACATAATTGATGTTTGGGAAAAAACCAATCTGGTTTATCACGGCTGTCTTACCATTACGTGGATTCAAAGTCCTGACATAGATATTATCGCGGTTTGTGAGATTCTGAAGGTCCAGGTACCACTTTTGAGTGGCCTTCGGACCATTGCGATTAAATGACAGCTTAAAGTCCCAACGCAGATAATGCGGATGTTGCAGGCCATACGCTTCCTGGTCCTTGAGCACTACATACCCCGCTGTGTAAGATGCGGAAATGTCGAATGGAGTGTAACGTTGCCCTCCCGCAAAAGCGATCTTTGTATCCAACGCAAAAGAAGTCTTAGCCGTTAATCTAAACTCCTTCCCAGCCAAAAGGTTCATGGCGAAATTACTGTTGAACGCGGTATTACGCCAAACCCCGTCGCTGCCCATATACTTTGATTGAAAGGCAGAACTTGTTAGCAGAAAATAAAAGCCCTTGTTAAGGAATCGCTCCAGTGTAAGCTCTACACCATAATTGTAACCTTCACCTCGGTTTCGCAGGCTTGTCTTATTGGGAAAATAAAAGTCGGCACCAGCATTCAACATGCTAAAGGATGTCGAGTTAGTCTCTACTGCAGCATCCCAAATATATTGGCCATACACCTCGGCCTTCACCCGTAAGTGACTGGATAAATTGATGTCGTAACCTGCCACGCCGTGAGCGCTCCTTACAAATCCCAGATCCTTGTTTGTCAATACGGTCAAGCCGCTAGCATTTTGAGACTGGTAAAAATACACCTCGAGGGGTTGCGTTTGGCTGTGCAATCCTAGTCCAAAAGTGATGGATTGTGCTGGCTTTAGTTGATATTTTAAATTCCACCGCGGCTCAACGCTCCACGAATTATTAAGACTGAAATGCTGTGAATACAAACCCAGGTTAGTCGATAGGCGATCGGTAAATCTATGGAAGAAATTTATCGAACCTTTCACCAATGCCGCATTCTGCTTCGAATCGAACAATGTGCTTAGGATGGAATCACCATCGGGAATATAATCATTTCGTAAGTTCAGTCTATTCAAGTCCACCACCAACGCCGCAGTCAACTGATTCCTGGCATCGATCTTCTTGTTAATTGAATAGCCAACAGAATATTTAATTTGGGTATTCCTGGTAAAGAACGCTGTCTTATCTGGTTTCGGACTATCATAGAATTCCTCCCTGTATTTGGAACCAAACGCAGAAGCCGCCAGAATTAGCTTACCTGACGTAGACTGATCGAAGAAAAATGTGTGACTTAAGCCTATCACACCCGTTAACGAATTAAAATTTCGATCTCGTAGTGTGCCGTCATTCGTGGAATAAAGATTGTCCTCGTCGAGGGCTCCAAACTTAATGTTGCTTTCGCCTCCTAATCCAAACAAGTTGAAGACTCCCAACTTCCTGGTGGGCAAATGGATTTTGAAGTTCAAATCCTGGTAATATGGAGTTGCTGACCCCGTCCCCACGTCCAGGCCAACTCTCTGAATAACCGCAACAAGGGAATAGCGGTAATTTACTAAGAAGGACGATTTGTTCTTGCAACTTAATGGGCCTTCGACGCCACCTTCGAATCCGTTGAAGCCGGCTTGTGCGAGGAATTCATACTTTTCGCTGTTGCCGTTACGCATCCGCAAATCGAATACACCAGCGATAGCATTCCCATATTGTGCAGGAAACGCACTGGTTAGGAAATCCGAGTTCTTCAGTGTGTTTGTATTGAGGATGGTCACGGGTCCGCCTGTGGAACCAAGTGTGCTATAGTGGTTCGGGTTTGGAATATCGATTCCCTCCATTCTCCACAATACTCCTGCTGGTGAATTACCCCGGATGATGATGTCATTTCGCGCATCATTACTTCCACTTACCCCCGCGAAGTTCTGGGCCATTCGGCTAGGATCATTCCTCGTCCCTGCGTATCGTACTGCCTCGTCAACCGAGAACTGACGAGCGCTTACAAGTGCAGATTCATTCAATGATTTGCTCTTCGACCTACCTGACTTTACGACCACCTCCTCAAGTTTCCTGATTCTTTCTTTGAGCCTGACTTCGATGAACACTTCTTTTGAGGAAGTGACTTCCACATTACGTATGAATATCTCATCGTAGCCCATTGCTGATATTCGTAGGGTTTGCCTTCCGACTGGAATATCCCGGAGCCAAAAGAAACCAAGAGAATCTGACACGGCACCAAAATCTTTTTTGCCTTCTATCGTAATAGTAGCATTGGCAATGTAATTTCCCGATTGGTCGTCCAAGATGGCTCCCTTGACCGTCTGTGTCAATGTAATCACCTGTCCGTAGCTGATGATTGCCATGCACGAAACGACCGTGAAAAGGAATGCTTTTTTCATTGATGTAATTTTAGACCGACCTGGCCCTGTACACGCGACGGCCAGGGCGATCAATTAACTGATGCGTTTGAATTATAGAGCTCAACTGCATTTTTGAGTAGTGACAGATCGCCATTGATTGATCTTGCCTTTTCTATGGCTGCAGTATGACCCGCAAAATTGGATGCTATCACCTCTTCAAGGTTTTTCTTGGAAACGTGTTTAAGATGCTGAGTTGTGGAATTGTAAATGAAGTAATCATTTATCTTGCCTTCGGTGCCGTTTGAGAAGACCGCCTCGTTTCCATTGTATGTTGGTTTACCGGATGCATCACTTGCTTTTTGGAGATAGCACAGTTGGCCATCACACAAAATCTTG
>JACMKU010000049.1 GCA_014379965.1 Chitinophagaceae bacterium | reverse complement strand
TCTACCCCAAGTTCTTGAAACCCTCGAACCAGTGCCGTGCAGAGATTGGTAAACGTACCTCCGCTAATATCATGCGTCAGTATAGAAATCCTGGGGGGGGTCATCACGGTTCCAACCAATTTCAGCGTAGGTTTACAAGTTCGAGTCGGGCGATTGCCTCACCTCGTCATCACAAGTTCGGTCATCTCAACCAAACATTTTGCTGCCGCTGCTGGGGTGTATTGCGCCATAATTTGCTGCGATCGCTCACCCATTTTCTGGATCAACTCCGGGTTGTCCAAGAACGTCTGCATCAGATCAGCTAGCTCAGTCGCATTATCAGGTGGAAAGACGTAGCCATTTTCACCATGAACCACCAGTTCCGAGGTGCCTGCTCCCTTAGAACAGAGAATGGGTTTACCTAACAGCATTGCTTCTAAGGTCACCACCCCCCAGGTATCTTCTAACGTGGGAAACACAAACACGTCAGCACTCTTAAAGTAACTACCAATCTGGTCGTAGCTGACTCGCCCCATCCATTGAATGCGATCGCTTAGGTGATGATCTCGACAAAAGGCTTGAAGTTCGTCTTGTTGCGAACCATCCCCTACTACGACCAGGCTGTAGGTGTTGTAGCCCCGTGTTTGCAAAATCGCACAGGCTTCCAGCAACAAAGGCAGCCCCTTACGGGGGATCAAATGCCCCACAAATAGAAACATGGGACGTTGCAGAGACGACAAATTGCCCTCGATCGCCCCTGATCCAGGGAGAGTTTTTTCATCAGGAATTTCGTAAGGCTGCAAAAAGACTCGCTCTTGGCGGGCATATAGCACCTTAATCAAATAGTCTTTTCCAGACTGACTATTGGTAACATAAGCATCGGCAAGCCAGACCATCAACCGCCGCACCAATAGCCGGAGGGCGGAGTTGCGATAGTCTACACCCGGTGAACTCCCCTCGTAGGCTATGATCACCCGCCACCAAAATAACGGCTTCAGCATCAACGCCAGAATCGTCCAGACTCCAAACGAGCTAGAAAAAATCACGTGCGGTCGCAGTTTTAGCAAATGCCCCACGATCCCAGGAGATAAATAAGTGAAATTATCGCCGTAGCTAGTGTCATCGCGATTAATCTCAAGGACTCGAAATTTTCCAACAACCTCTACCTGAAGCGTCCCTTCTAGCCCCTTGGCAAAGCCGGGAAAGAGTCCTGTGAAGACAACGGTATTAGGAAAGAAACGGGTAAATTCACTCAAGGAGGGCTGCCAGTAAAACCATGCCACAGGCAAAAGCCAAGCAATGCGGAGGTTATTCATAGGTAATAAACAGGAGGCTTACATGAGAATTTCTCATAGATACCCGGCAGAAATAGCAAGATAGTCAAGGGGATCGTAGCCAAACGCGATCGCTGTCAGTTTCCCGGCTCCTCAATTTTCCAGCTTTTTTGAAAGTAACATGTGCTGGATACCGACATCTCTGAGTATTATGAGCCAGTTCACATTACAATTCCCCGTCAAACGTCACTCTACCACACCAAAATTTCAGGACATCAATCTACCGATTTCTACCCCGCACCCTAAACCACACCGTTCCAGCTCAGGCTGTGTAAAACATAGTTACAGCCATCTCCAATTGCGTGAGCCACAGTTGTCCTTACACGAAGCGCGAACCTCACACGGACAACCGGGTTTGAGGCAATTGAAAAGTGCTGTAGATAGTAGATACACGTACGGCTTGCTTAAGCCTAACCAATTTCCAATTGTTCTCACCCTGCTCATTAGCCACTATTGCTTACTCCACTTCCTCTCTGACCAGTAAAGTCAGCAACTCAACTCTTGCACCATTTTTAAGAAGCCGCTTTTCAGGCGTTTCAACGATCGCATGGCCCCGCCCTGAACTAAAGTTCGGGCTAATAGAGGAAAGTCCACTTCAGTGGACTAGGAGCCAACTGAACGGGTTTTCAGTCCGTTTTAACGGACTTCGTTCCGTTAGCCCGCAATTTATTGCAGGGCGGGCTGATGCGACTGGTGCAAGATCTAAGGCAACCTACTTACCTGAAATTCCTTACTTACGCTGCCAACAGACTAACTTAACTAAAAGCAAGATTTTTGATTAAACAATAAAATAATACTAGATAAACAAAAAAACTTACAAAAGCTCCCCTTACCTTTGTCAAAAGCTTACAAAAAACGCATCAATTTTTAGCAAGTCTGAACAGCTAGACCTGGCAATGGATTTTAAGTGTTCAGCACAATTTTCTTGAATAAAATTGCAAGAAAAGCAGCAAAAGTATAGTAAAGCTAACTACTTTTATCCCATTGCTGACTCAGCTATCACCTCCTTGCCCTGGCATAGTAACTTATAGTTGTATATAATAATTCGGAAAATGAAAAGTCCACTCTATTACACTCCACCAGCAATTCAGCGAAACTTAATACTGCCCCTTGTTTTATAAAGTTTAGATAAATGTGATGCCGCTTACTGAGATAGTTTCCGTAATTTTTGTTAATGTAAGATAAAGACAATTGTTGTTTGATGCTTATTCGGTGATAAGTTGCTTGCATGTTTTCCACATATTCCTCATGATCTTGACGTTACTACACTTTGTAGGCATGATTAAAGTCTTAGAAGGCGGTTAGAACGTGTCTGAAACCAGCGATCGCATTGCTTTCTTCATAGGGTCTTTTGGCGGCGGCGGCATCGAGCGCATCACGGCTCACCTCGCTCACAGCTTTGTCAAGCTAGGCATCAACATTGATTTAGTGCTCAATCGCAGTGAGAGTCCGCATCTATGGCGGATGCCTGCTGAAACACGAATCATTGACCTGAAGACCTCCCGTCTGTCAATGAGTCTGCCAGGGCTGGTGCGTTACCTTCATCAAGAACGTCCTGCGGCTCTCTTAGCAGCCGACCACTACTTAAATGAGATGGCTTTACTGGCTGGGCGGCTCTCTGGAACCGCAACTCGAGTGATTGTGGCAGAACACAACCAGCTCTCCAAAACCACTCGCAATGCCAACAAACTCAAAGGTCGGCTGACCCCTATTTTTACCCGTTTTTTGTATCCCTGGGCAGATGGGATTGTGGCAGTCTCCGATGGGGTCGCTAAAGACCTGGCTCATACCGCCTCTCTGCCATTAGAAAAGATCCAAACGATCTATAATCCAGTCATCAATTCCGATATGCTGGCGAGTGCCCAAGAACCCGTCGAACATCCCTGGTTCAACTCCCAGGACATACCAGTACTTTTGGGAGTGGGTAAATTGGAAGCACAGAAAGACTTTCCCAATTTGATCCGAGCGTTTGCCAGGGTGCGTCAAGCCAGACAGTCGCGGCTGGTTATTCTGGGCTGGGGCCCCGATCGCCCTCAACTGGAAGCATTGATCAGGGAATTGGGTTTAGAAGCTGATGTCGATTTACCAGGGTATGTACAAAACCCTTACGCCTACATGGCACGCGCTTCAGTATTCGTCTTGTCGTCAGCCTGGGAAGGATTACCAACCGTTTTGATCGAAGCCATGGCATTGGGTAAGCCCGTTGTCTCTACAGATTGTGAAAGCGGTCCGTTTGAGATTCTGGCAGGCGGTAAATATGGCTACCTGACACCTGTAGGAGATAGTGAAGCACTGGCAGAGGGGATTAACCAAGTCCTCTTAGGTAATCCCAGAGCGGTCGATCCCAGTTGGCTAGAGCAATTTGGGCTGGAAATGGCTACCCAGAAGTATTTACATGTTCTCGGAATTGAACCATCTGTTTCTTCCAGTCCCCAAATGACAAGGAGTCTGTCATGAAGCTGGCGATTTTATTCTGGTTTTATAAAGAGCCAGAAATTTGCCAGAATCGTCTGGAAATTCTGCGTCAGCACAATCCCACTGTACCCATTTATGGGCTGTATGGTGGAGATCTGGCAGCAGCAGTCCACTACAAATCAGCTTTAAGCCCTTATCTGGATGATTTCTACGTATTTTCAGAAGACAAGGATTCTTATTGGAAGTGGATTCAGGGAGACCTGATGATTACCCAGTGGTACCGCGATCGCGGTCATAATCTGGAGTGGGATACGATCGTGGTTGTTCAGTGGGATATGTTGGTATTTGGGGCAGTTGAGGAACTTTTCTCGATGCTCAAGCAGGACGAGATTTTGCTATCTGGGCTTCGACCTGTTGCAGAAGTTGAGAATGATTGGCAATGGGTTTCACCCAAGATTCCAGACCTTAGGCAGCGGTATCTCGAATTTTTAACGCATGTCCGCAAGAACTATGACTATAAGCAGAACCCATTGGGATGTTTATTTATCGTTGTAGGTTTTCCTAGAACTTTTTTAGAACAATACTCGAAAGTCGAAGAACCAGAATTGGGATTTTTGGAGTACAGGATTCCAATCTACGCCCAAATATTTGGAACTCCATTTTGCGAAGACCATCCCTTCCATGCTTGGTGGGTGGATACAGATCCAGTTTTCTGGGCAAAAAACCCGGTCAGACGGGCGTGGAACTCTCTCCACCTAAGACTCAATCCAAACCCGTTAAATCCGGCTAAGCGAGAGATTTCACTGATACCGATTTATCGTCACTTAAGCACTGAGATAGGTGCTAGGGTGTTTCATCCTTACGAACAGCTATTCCCTATGACAAAGCCACAATTCGTTAGTTCCCTATTTAATGAATTTGCAAAAGATCTAAATTGGTTGGGTCAAAAGATTTTGCCTTCCCAAGCTCCTAAGTAAGACATTTATTTTAATAATGCAGTTTAGTGGTTCACGGAAAATGGAATGAACAGCTCTAAGAGTATTCGGTTGTCAATCATCATTCCCTGTTTTAATGATGGTCAATTTCTTAAAGAAGCGGTAGCAAGCGTAACAGCTTGCCCCGATCAGATTTATGAAATCATCATTGTAAATGATGGTTCTACAGATTC
>JACMKU010000048.1 GCA_014379965.1 Chitinophagaceae bacterium | reverse complement strand
TCCACACTCAACGGATTCCTTTCCCAGAGTTGATACTTTTTCGCCTTTGTTGGTGTTTCCCGGCGAACTTCCTGTTATTTCGATTTTAAGACTGCAAGGGAGCACCAACAAAAAAACGATCCTCCCCTCGAGCCTTTAATTAGATGTCTATCCTTATAATGCTTTAGAAACCCCCAATTATCCACACCGGTCTCAAAAAACAGTGCTGAGGAATATCTATACTCTTCCGGAAGACAACATAGCTGAGCACGAACCGGATTATAATGGATATAGTCAAGTTTCTGACGAAAGATCCGATGTGTTCTCAATTCCACACTCAATGGATTCCGTTCCCAGAGTTGATACTTTCGATCTTTTGCACCAACCTTAAAACATTCCAAGACTGCAGGATGATTTCTTTTAAGGTCGGCCTTAATTTTTTGGGCCGTGAATTTTAAAAAGTCGCGCTGAACGTCATCTTCTTTAATATTAGCCTTCATTTGCCATATCAAATGGATGTGATTAGACATTATCACAAAAGCGTAAACCGCGATTCGATTGTCGGCGACGAGAAATCGGAGGCTGTAGATTATTATATCCTTATACTTATTCGGCTTAAGTAATTTTTGCCATTGGAGATTAGTAGCGGTGAAGAATTGAGGCCACTCGGTGATTATCCCGTTCATGTCACAAAGTTGGACACTCAATCCTGATACAAAATGCTTCAAACCACTGATAGTACTCGGAATAATACCTATTCACTAGGTGAAAACATGGCAAGGGCAATTCTTGTAGGAGTCTGTGCTTCGGTTGTTGGCGCTCACTATCAGTGTGCTTATCGACGTGTTTGGATAAAGCCCGTGAAACACCAACAACGGCGTTAAATACCTTTCACTTGATGAAAACACTGCGTGGGTAATTTTGGAAGGAGTCTGTGCTTCGGTTGTTGGTGCTCACTAGCAGTATGCTTATCGACGAGCCTGGATAAAGCCCATGAAACACCAACAACGGCGTCAAAATTGAGGCACATAGGTACATAGGAATTCACATAGGTTAATACCTAAATCCTACATGCATCAAATTTAATCTGGATTCGATCAGCGTCAATACTCACTCACCATCACTACTTCCTTCTTCGCGACGATCACTCTCTGTAAAAGTTGAATGTGTTTTTTCTTAGCCCGGTAGGCGAGGTCATTCCTATTGTCTTTATTGAAAGCACGAAGGTCTTTCATATCCTGTCCCATCAGGGAGAATAGGGTGTCCGAGGGCAGGTGCTGCAAGGTGTTTTTGGGCATATGGCAATTTGGGACAACGAATATACCCCTATTTGTCGCCATCACGTCCCACAATATTTCCACAACGCTACACGCCTGTAGCAGAATCTGTTCGACTCCGGAAATGGGGATAACCTGGTTTGTGAACTACCTACCACGCACGGCGACCTGTATTTTGAGAATGAAAGATTGTACGGCAAAGGCACTTAGAAATTCGATAAGGAATAAGACGAGGAAAGTATCAGCCCATCATCTCTTTGTTCAGATGGACCTTTCTATCGATAGCGGCCTGGATATTTATGATGGTCTCTTTCGAGGCCCTGGAATGAGACGTTATACCTTCAATTGAAATGAGCTTTGTGTAGATTGATGTCTCTCTAACAAGCATATCTAGTAGATACGACAATTCAAATGCCTGTAATTGTTGAACGGTAGGGGTGGTTAGCATAGATATTAGTGAGCAAATTCCGTGCAATATGCTATTTAATAGCTTATTCTTAGTGTGTTACCTGTATGAACTGTAACCATGCAGATACAATTTGATTATTATCAAAGTAAAATGCACAGCAGTCAAAAGGGATCTTCCGATAAACCTAACAGCTGTTATTGAAAATACTTGCCTTCGGAGACGCGAAGGGCGGACCTGGAATTGTCATGTGCAATGGTGCAATCGACGATCTTAAATGTCTGTGTGCCGTGTATCTCCTTGATGAGGTCGGTCGCATTCCAGGGCACCGAATACTTACGTTGACCACCGGGTGTATCAAAGAATACCGAGCAATTCCTCTCATCTATTTCCTCGAAACGATGAACACAACCTGCATCGATAAAATTGACTCCTTCAGTATCCTTGACTTTTAAAAACTTCATCTTTTATGATTTTAAGTACGGTCAGTAAAGTGTAGATATGTAAGATACGTTTTTGTATTGGTATCGTTTGAATATTAACATTGTAGTTGATTTAGTTGATTGGGTTGATTGAGTTGATTGAGCCGGTGAGTGCGGGTTGAACCGAATCAACCACTCAACCAATCAACGATTCACCTACTTCTTAATCCCCACCGTCTCCCTGATCCCCTGAAATATCGTCTTCCAAACTAAATGGAAAATTGATCGATTTGTATCCCTGTCAAAATGCGCCTGCGCCACGCGCACTTCTTCATTCTTCTTCGGATTATCGTTCTTTATGACAATGTTGGCGAGCAGGCTCATCAGGAATTTCTTATCCGTCTCGGTTGCACCTTTATCCTTTTCTAACATCGATACTTTCAAACCTTCATAAAGTAACTCCACCGTTCCATCCGCCGCGTAGTCATTTCCTTCCATGTTAAACTCTAGCCCATTAATACGACCTTCCTTTATTTTCGCTGGCCCCATTGGTTCAGTCAAAGGATTTAAATCACCTGCCGTGATCGGACCAAGGCTTCCTTTAACATTGAATCGCCCTTTCGGATGCAAGAGGTAGAATTGCCATGTTGTTTTCAGTGCCGTCTTATTCAAAAATTTTGAGCTCACTTCCGCCGTCATCAGGTTATTCGAGGCTATCACTTTCTTGTCGTTCGTAAAATTTGTGAGTGTAGCATATATATTATAGAACTGCACTTTTCCCGACTGCCTTGTAATTTGATTTCGCTCCTTGTATTCGACAAACCCATTCGAAAGAATTAATTTGTCGACACGAAAGGGGATAGGTATCTCGTCTATTACCTGGTGGGGGTACTTGCCTACCCTGTTGACCTTATCTCTTGGAATGGCGAGGTCGCGATAAATCTTGAATGTAGCGGGTGACACAACCATTGTTTCTGCCACTACCTCTTCTTCAAGAAGCTTTGCCACATCAATCCTCGAGAGCCTGATATTACCCAAAGTGAAATCGAATCGATCATCCTGTGTAGGCAAGGAATTGACAAATGCATCCTCAGCAAGGTTTGGATGGATGGTAAAACTCTTCACGGTAAGCTCCCTTGTTACCGAACTCATGGCAATCGTGCCTGTGCGGTAATTGTAAAGTTTATTTGCCGATGCCCAACCAATGCCGGCGCACGAGGCGGTAAGCTCCTTTGCGAAGAGGTATCGACTGGGATCGACGCCCGCTGCACTATCTACTTTCACATTTACCAGTGTGATGTCGACATCCTGTAGTTGAAACAGGCTTTTCTTCGTCTTATGGCTGCTCGTCTTTATTTTAGCCCCCGTAATTAAAACTGTGTCGATTTGGATCAGGTCGAGGTTCCCCAGTATTTGTTTATACACTTCGCGTGTAGGAACATTCTTCTTCGCATCATTGCCGCTATACGTGTAGCTAATATCAATGACGGGGTCTTTTATGATGAGTGTACGACCCACAATTTCATCTTCGATAAGGGCGCGGGGAGTCTGTACCCCGGCCACACTTAGCTTAGGTATGAAAATGTCTAAAATTACCGGCGGCGCCTTGCCCATATTCTGAGCGATGGCATACATGTTACTGTCATAGCGGAGATGCATATTGGAGATCGACAAGTATCCAGCGACCTCATCCAGCTCCAGGCTATCATACTTTATCTGGTAGAATCCTTTACTTTTCTTAGTAATTGCATTCTCGATTTTACTCTTAATAATTGTTTTCTTATTGCTGTTCCAATACCATAATCCTCCGCCAATGGCTGCAAGGAAGACTATAAAGATTGTCAGGCCGACGTACCGACGGCGGGACCTCGTTGGAACTTTTCTTACGTTTTGTTTGGTGGGACTCATGGTCCATATTAAAACAATTTATATTCCAACTTTTTCTAGCCCTGTTACGCGGATTGTCATTCCACCCGGGGGTGGGTATTCTACATTTTTTCCTGGGATTCGAAACTTAGCATCCTTTTTGAACATTGTTATATCTTCATTTCCAGATATTAGCATATGCCCGAGTTTAATTACAGGATAAAGCAGGTCCTTCTTTTATCCCTCATCATCTTATTGGTCTACCTGGTGATAAAAGAGTTATATCTTTTTCTGCCGGGAATCCTGGGTGCACTCACGTTGTATATCCTCAGCAGGGCGAATTACTTTCAATTGATCTATAACCGGAAATGGAAAAAAGGGTGGGGTGCGGGGTTGTTCATTATATATTACCTGTTCCTGATCGGCTTACCCGTATTCCTTGCCATCATACTGATCAGTCCCAAGGTCAACGCTTTTCTGAACGATCCTACTGCAATGATTGAGTCCGCAAAGCATTCCATAAGGGTGATCCAGGATAAATTGGGTATGCGACTGATCTCAGAAAGTTCGCTTTCCAATTCGCTAAATAAATTATCTGCGTTCCTGCCGACAATCCTCAACAGTACCGCGACACTTGTTACCAATCTTGCAATCATGCTCTTTGTACTATACCATATGCTGGTGAACGGTAGGGAAATGGAGAGGATGATGAACAGGATCATTCCACTCAAACAGGAAAACATTAATACGCTTGCTTCTGAAACAAAGAAAATGGTTAGGGCCAACGCTCTTGGTATTCCCCTGATCTCTATCATCCAGGGTCTCACCGCAACCCTGGGCTACTTCATTTTCGGGGTAAAAGAGTGGGCGCTTTGGGGTTTTCTTACCGGCGTATTCGCCTTTTTTCCGGTAGTGGGTACGATGGCTATCTGGGTACCTTTAGTATTGTTTCTGTATGGTACGGGCCAAACCTGGCAGGCTACCGCAGTATTATTATATAGTTTCCTGGTCACAGGAAACGTAGATTATATAGCCAGGATCAGTCTCCTGAAGAAAATGGGAGATGTACACCCGGTCATAACTATACTTGGGGTGATAGTAGGTCTCGGCCTGTTCGGGTTTATAGGGCTGATCTTCGGCCCACTGCTCGTCAACTACATCATTGTTCTCTTCAACATTTATATGAATGAGTTTGTAGAGGAGCCGCCGGTGCCGGTAGTGAAGACCGCCGAAGAATCCAAAGAGGAGAATGGCAATGGGAAGACGGCATAAAAAAACCCCGCCAGACGGCAGGGCTTTTCTTAATCTTTTATTTTATTAATTCCGGCTCAATTTAGAAAGGAGCCTCAGGATTTCCAGGTACAACCATACGATGGTAACCAGGAGACCGAATGCGCTATACCATTCCATGTATTTTGGCGCTTTCAATTCTACCCCTTTCTCGATCGTGTCGAAATTTAAGAGCAGGTTGAACGCAGCGAGACAGACAATTAATACGGAGAAACCGATACCTAGTGGTGTCGCGGCATTAGTGAATGTGCCAATAGGCGAACCCATAGCGAGGTAGGTGATCCACTGTATAAGATAGAATACTCCAACAGTTATAGTTGCAATAGTGATAACCATTCTGAACTTTCCAGTGACCTTTATGATGCGATAGCGATAGATCAGGTACATTACTAACGTAACAAGCAGGGTCAACGCTACTGCCTGTGTAGGTAATCCGGGAAACCTATCGTTGTACATCGCAGAAATGGATCCGACGAACAAACCTTCGAGTAAAGCATAACCTGGAGCGATATAAGGCGACCACGATTTCTTAAACATCATCACAAGCGCGAGAGCAAGACCGCCAAACACACTAATCATGAGCATCGGCATTATGTTGGCGCCCTCATAATATTTCCCCCAAGAGTAGACCGTGGAACCGATCATCATGAGGATGAGGAATCCAAATTTGTTCAGCGTTCCTTTAAGAGTCATCTCCTGGCCGGTCGTTATGCCCTGGAAGATGGTGCCCTCATAGGATTTTTCCTGTAAGGTGGGGTTACTCGATTTCAAGAATGACATAGTGGTTTATTTTTTAATGAAGATAGAAAATATTAATTCCTCGCGGTAGTAATTCGGCAACCGGTATCATCGGCTGAATATCAATTCCAACTCGATGACCTCGCCAGTCCACGGTGGCTAAACTGCTGCAAGATAGTCGACGCCAAGCAGGAATTAAACGATAGCATTACTGGAGCAAGTATTTTGGGAATTCGATAGCAAATTTCCTTAGTAGTGCCACCTTACGAAGGCTTCCATGGCCGCATAATGCGTCAATCCAAGGTCAGCATACAGTTTTGCGGTCGCAGCATTGCGCTCTTCCGCCCTTTGCCAGAATTCGCGGGAATCGTTGCCCTGGAAGGGTACCATGTCCTTTTGCGACTGGTGAATGAATATGCCGAAACGTTTATTTAACACCTGGTCAGGACTCATTGGAATCGCCATTTCGATTTCTTCGATGTTCCATTCCTGCCAGGCTCCCTTATATAGCCATAGCCAGCAGTCGTTGAGCCATTCGTCGCCCGCCGCCTTTATCCTCCTTAGCGATTCGAGTACAACATTGAAGCAAACGATATGCGTGCCATGTGGATCAGCAAAATCACCGGCACAATAGACCTGGTGAGGCTTCAGCCTGCGCAAAAGCTCGATCGTGATCCTGACGTCCTTTTCACTCATCGGCTTTTTCTCTATCGTTCCAGTTTCGTAAAATGGTAAATTGAGAAAATGGATGTTTTCTTCCTTGATGCCAACATACCGGCAGGTAGCCCGCGCTTCGCAACGCCGAATCAGCCCTTTGATGGATCGGATTGTAGGCGTGTCTACCTGGTTGGATTTCTTATTTGAAATGAAACGCTGGGCATTGGCCAGTATCTTCCCCGATTTACTCGTATCTATTCCGGCGATCTCTTCGAAGCCGACAGCGAAATCAAGAAAGCGTGTTACAAACTCATCCGTCACGGCAATGTTACCCGAAGTCTGGTAGCCAACGTGTACATCGTTGCCCTGGTCATGCAATCGTTGAAAAGTTCCACCCATGCTAATGATGTCATCATCCGGGTGAGGCGAAAAAATAACGACGCGTTTGGGATAAGGTGTTGAACGTTCGGGATGGCTTGGGATTACCGCGTTGGGTTTTCCAGCAGGCCAACCAGTGATCGTATCACGTAACATATAGTATACATCCAGGTTAATCGCATACGCGTCGCCTTTCTCTACAAGCAAATCACTTAGTCCATATTCATTGTAGTCACTGTTGGTAAGACTTAGTACCGGCTTCTTCAATTTGAGGGCCATGTTCACAACCGCCTTCTTAATCATTGCGGGCGTCCATTCGCAATCACCCGTTAACCATGGCGACTTGTTCCTGGTGAGCTCTGAGCCAGCGGCCTCATCGACAACAAATGTCACATCATCATGATTCTGCAAGAGTGAAGCTGGCACCTGTTCAGTGTCGTCCTCTTCCACCGCCTTCTTCAAAACAGGAGCTTTGCCGGGGCCCCAGGCCATCAGGATGATCTTCTTTGATTTTAAGATAGAACTAATTCCCATTGTGATCGCAAGGCGCGGGACCTGTGAGATGTTTGCAAACTCATAAGCGTTTGCAATACGGGTAGAATTGTCCAGCGTGATCAGCCTCGTTTTTGAATAGATGCCAGAGCCTGGCTCATTGAAACCAATATGCCCATTGTTACCGATACCGAGTATCTGTAGATCGATCCCGCCAACGCCCAATATTTTCTTCTCGTACGCGAGACAATGAGACTTGATTTCTTCTTTCTTAATAGCCCCATTTGGGATATTAATATTCTTCTCAGGAATGTCAATATGATCGAAGAGATGTGTTCGCATGAAGCGGTTGTAACTCTGAAGTGCGTCATTATCTATAGGATAATATTCGTCGAGATTAAAGGTGATGACATTCTTAAAACTCAACTTTTCCTCTTTATGCATTCGTACCAGTTCTGCATAAAGTGATTTCGGTGTGGAACCCGTTGCGAGCCCAAGCACGCATTTTTCCTTGACGAGCTGTTTCGCTCTAATTAGATCAGCGATCTGTTCTGCTACGAACTTTGAACCAAGCGTCAGGTCTGGAAATATTTTAACTGGAATTTTTTCAAAACTGTCGGAGAGATCAATGGAGGCAGTTTTCTTGGCCATGAATTGTCTTTTACTTTTGTTGGTATGCTTTCAAAGATATTGAAATGGGAGTTAAGTTGATTGGTTGATTGGTTGCTTTGTTGATTGGTTCCTTAGGTCGAGGGCCTCTTACCAAGCAACCATTCAACCATTCAGCTAGCCCTGCAGGATTTTGCGGAGCGACTTTAGCGACTGAGATAGAAGATTGCGGCAGACCTGGTAATTGATGCCCATTACTTCGCCTATCTCCTCATAGCTGAGGTTCTGGTACATTCTCAGGTAGATGATCTCCCGCTGGCGGCCCGGAAGTTGCTGAAGCGCATTAATCACTCTTTTCGTTTTTTTCCTGTCATCTTCTTTTGCTATCATGAAATTGTCGTGACTGATGTCGAAGTGCACGCCATCGTTTCCGTCATCGAATTCCTTAACTGTAGGTTGATCTCTATGAACCTTGAACAACTTGTATTTGAGTGCAGTCAGCAGGTAAGCTTTAACGGATTGAATAGGCGATGCGGATCGACTCTGCCAGAGTTCAAAAAAGAGATCCTGAATACAGTCCTCTACCACGACCGTATCGGGATGGAGCTTGATTCCATATTGATATAGAAGGGAGTAATGTCGTCTGAAAAGTTCTCCAAACGCATTTTTGTCGCCCTCCTTGAAAGCGTTCCATAGATCCGTATCCCCAAGCAGTTTGTGCAATCGTAGTGTGTTTTGCGTCCCCGGCGGAAAATCCGGCCTGACCCGGACCATCTTCAATAATCACCAGATATCTGAAGTTGATCCGGGGATTTTCCGACCTCAAGGTAAAAAAGTTTCAAAAAGATAATTACAAAACTTGTAGTTCAGGCACTTAATCGTATAAATCAATTTGTTTCTATGCAAAAAAGTTTCACCAATGTTGACGAAATGATCGGGGATGAGTCGTTCCTGGCGTGGTTTTACAAGGAAGACGAGCAAAAAGTAAACGCTTGGGAAAATTGGTTGGCCAATAATCCTGCATATCGCGCCATGGCTGATGAGGCCATGATTGAAATGGAAGCTCTCAATATGAAGGAAGACTCTGTGTCATCCTTTCGAGTTGAAGCCGCATACGAGGATTTGAATACCAGGATAGCTGCGCAGGAGCAGGATAGCGCACCTGTTGTCAGCATGAAACAACGGAACAGGCGCTGGTGGATCGGCGTCGCAGCTGCCGCAGTCATTTTAGCTGTAAGTGTATCCTTCTTCAAATATTCTTCCTCAAAGCCTGTAATCGAAACACACTATGGCCAGGTGAGCAAGCAGGAATTGCCCGATGGCTCGCAGGTAATGCTAAATGCAAATACTGTCGTAACGCTAAGCAATGGATGGAAAGAAGGAGAAGACAGGGAGGTATGGCTGAAAGGTGAGGCATTTTTCCAGGTCAAGAAATCGCCACAGAAAAACCGTTTTATAGTACACACAGATCAATTGGATGTGATCGTGACCGGCACTCAGTTTAATGTCTCAACCATTGGAGAAAAGACCAGCGTATTGCTAACCGAAGGTAGCGTTACTATCAGGACCGCTGACGGTCAGGAAATGCTGATGAAACCAGGCGATTATGTAGAAATTAATAACAATCGCGCCGAGAAGAAGCCCACAAATCTCGAGACCGTTTTAGCCTGGAAAGAGAACAAGTTAAACTTCGAGAACACCCCGATGAAGGAAGTGGCGGTCATGATCAACAACCATTATGGCGTCACGGTTAACCTCGCCGACGAATCAATCGGGGAGAAGAAGATAACCGGTATGATGTCCAACACTAATCTTAACGACCTGTTGAATGCGCTCGAGGCCACGACAGAATTCAAGATAACCCGTACCGACAATACGATTTTGATTGCTAAACCATAACTGCTATTAATACTTAAACGATCACTGTATGAGAAAAGTAAAAACCCTTTACAAGGTTGTCGGATGTTTGGTGGGCGCTCATTTACTCTGCGCACTGCATGTATCCGCGCAAGATGGGTACGTTAAAACATCCAAGACAAAAAGCCGGTCGTCCGTGGTAGCCACTGGCGATTCGAATGACAAGCAGACATTGATCACCGTCTTAAAAGAATTAAATCGGAAGAAAGGAGTCTACTTTCTCTTTTCCGAAGAAAACCTCGGCGCGAAAACAGTAAACGCTGTCAAGGATCCGCAGGCTGCCATCGAAAAGATTCTCGATGCAGTACTCGAGAACACTGGTCTCAAATACAAGAAAGTAGCCAACAACACCTTTGTTATCCTAAATGCCAAGGACAAGTTTCGGAAGAACGAGAACTATAATGCAGCAGAATTTGACCAGGTAGCTCCTACGAAGGGAAGTGCTGGCACCTACGAGGAAATTTCCGGAAGGATTACGGGTGATAACGGTGCTCCACTGGTTGGTGTAAGCATCAACGTGAAAGGAACAAACAAAGGAACTACCACCAATTCCCGCGGGGAATTCACAATTGATGCGAACAGGGGTGATGTCCTTGTTATTTCATACGTTGGTTACAATGCCCGGGAAGTAACTGTTGGAAATGACCGATCTCTTTCAATCTCCCTTTCGCTTGGCGGACAGGACATGACCGAAGTGGTCGTGACCGCGTTAGGTATTCGTAAAGAGGCAAAGCGCCTTGGATATTCCGTCACAAAGGTGGATGGCGAAGGCCTGACGAAGGCGAGGGAAATAAATGTAGCCAACGGTCTGGTTGGCAAAGTAGCCGGCGTGAATGTTAGCGGTGTGAATGGTGGACCTGGTTCATCAAGTAACGTAGTAATTAGGGGCGTCAATAGTTTCACTGGTGGTCAGCCACTTTATGTCATCAATGGCGTGCCTATTGACAATAGTAATCGAGGAAGCGCGGGAATGTGGGGTGGTGCCGATATGGGTGACGGTATTTCTAATATTAATCCCGACGATATTGAAGAAATATCCGTCTTGAAGGGATCTACCGCCTCCGCTCTTTATGGTTCCCGTGCATCTAACGGGGTTATTCTTATCACTACCAAGACCGGGAGGAATAAGAAAGGAATTGGTGTAGAGGTTAATTCCAATTTCGTAGTTGACAATATTATCGACTACAGCGACTTTCAGTACCAATACGGCCAAGGGTTACTCGGAGTGAAGCCAACAAACCAGGCCAATGCGTATGCTTCGGGTAATAGTAGTTGGGGAGCGAGAATAGATGGCAGCAATGCCGTTCAGTTTGATGGCGTGACACGACCCTATTCCGCACAGTCAGATAACATCAAAAACTTTTACCAGACTGGTTCAACTGCAACGAATAGCCTGGCCTTCAGCGGAGGCAGCGATAACACTAACTTCCGGTTATCTGTAGCTAACCTGATGAATAAATCTGTTGTTCCTGGATCTGATCTTAAGAGGAACTCAGTTAACCTGAATGTCAGTAGTAAACTGAGCAAGCGCTTAATGATCACCGCGATCATCAATTACATCACAGAGAAGAGTAAGAACCGTCCTAATCTGAGCGACTCTCCAGGTAATTCGAACTTCGGTATTCTCTTCCTCCCGACTACGCTTGACCAGGAAGTACTCAAGCCAGGGTATAAGCCCGATGGCTCAGAGATCAATTTCTCACAAAATATATTTGTAACTAATCCGTGGTTCGCGGCTAACCGCTGGGTCAATGACCTCTCTCGTAACCGAATCATAGCGATGGGCTCGATTCGCTACAACTTCACGGATTGGTTGTATCTGCAGGGTCGTTTCGGCCAGGATTATTTCTCAGACCGGACGACTGGTGTTACACCTACAGGTACTGCATACTATCCTGCCGGTAATATCACAGAGAATTCCAACAAAGGAAGCGAGATCAATGCCGATTTCCTGGTTGGCGTGGACAAGAATTTAACTAAAGACATCAGTTTGAACCTATCCCTCGGGGGAAACCTCAGGAAGAATCGTTTCGAACAGATCATTAATACAGGAGACCAATTTAGTATTCCGTTCCTGTATGTGCTCGATAACGCAAAGAATAAGAATTCTGACTATAACCTCTTCCGCCAGGAGACACAATCGCTTTATTATGCTGCGGAATTTGGATACAAGAATTTTCTGTTCTTGAGCACGACAGGACGTGAGGATTGGTTTTCTACACTGCCGATAGCCAACAATCATCTATTTTATCCGTCTGTAAGCGCGAGCTTCATCTTCTCTGAATTCCTGAAGACCTCATGGCTTGACTATGGAAAGTTTCGCGCAGCCTGGGCTAATACCAGTGGTGAAGCGAGACCATACCAGACTAAGCTTTACTATGGAATCGCGGGAAGTATCAATGGCTACCCAATCGGTACCATCAATAACAATTCCATTCCAAATGCAGCATTGCAACCTTATCGGATGACGGAGTTTGAAGTAGGAACCGAATTGAGATTCCTGAAGAGCAGGCTGATGCTCGATATTGCGTACTTCAAGCGTAAGACTATCGATGAGATCGTAAACGTACCCGCATCGATCACCTCCGGATATACAAGTGCAACGATCAATATCGGTGAAATGCAAAACAAGGGAATAGAGTTTGTCATTTCGGGCACCCCAATCAAGAAGGGCAATTTCACATGGAGTTCTTCTTTCAACTTCACGAAACTGAACAACAAGGTCCTGAAGCTGTCAGGTGACCAGAAGACATACGATATAGAAGGAGCGCAATCTCGTACTCAAAATGCCTGGGGCAAACACATTGTAGGATTACCTGCCTCACAGGTGATGGCATTCGATTATAAGAGAAATGCATCCGGCGAAATCATTTTCGATGCTAACGGAAGGCCGCAGCAAGGTATACTTACGCCGATGGGTTCCGGGTTCCATGATAAGTTCGGCGGTTGGAATAACGAGATCACGTTTAAGAATTTCAATCTCGGCGTACTCATAGACTTCAAAGCTGGCGGTAAATTGTTTTCCGCTACCAATTATTACGCAACTGTATTCGGTCTTCATCAAATGACACTTCAGGGTCGTGAGACAGGTATCATAGGAGACGGCGTAAACGAAGCTGGAGCGAGAAACGCGATTAGTGAAGATGCATGGGATTACTATGGTGCACTTGCTACGAACGTTTCGTCTGAATTTGTTTACAGCGCGAGTTTCGTTAAGCTTCGCCAAATTGTGATAGGATACAACCTTCCTGCAACAATGTTCCGCAAATTGCCGATCCAGGGAATCAACATTTCGCTGGTAGGAAGGAACCTCGCTATACTCAAGAAGGATACACCAAACATAGACCCGGAATCGAATTACAGTGGCAGCGTAGGGCAGGGTCTCGAGCTAGCCGGAGTTCCACCTTTCCGTTCATTCGGGTTAAATGTTAATGTAAAATTCTGATCACCTCTTAAACCAAAACATTATGAAATCGATTATGAAATATTGCCTGGTATTAGTTGTGATCAGCATGTTGACCAACAGTTGTACCAAGAAATTCGAGGGGCTCAATACTGACCCCACTGCTGCGGGACCCGACGTCTTCAATCCTAATTTCCTCCTGACGACATCGCAGATCCGCTATACGGGTAGTGAGGATTTTAGCTATGAGACATGGCGTGCCCAGCTCATTCACTTCAGCACGATGATTCAGCATTTTTCTCATGTCGCTGGTTATTGGGCAGGTGACAAGTACACGCAAAACAACGATTATAATGCAGCCTATTTTGAGAGGGCGTATGCTGAACAGGTTAAGTTTGTATCTGACCTGGTAGAATTGACCAGGGGGAAGGCGCAATATGCGAACCTGCACCAGATCGCCAGGATTATGAAGGTGCTTATATTTCACCGGATCACTGACATCTATGGCGATGTGCCATACTTCGAGGCGGGCCAGGGTTATTATACGCGCAACTTTACACCTATGTACGATCGCCAGCAGGACATCTATCCTCACATGCTGAAGGAATTGGATGAGGCTGCTACGGCACTTGACCCTGCGAAGGATGTTGCAACGGGTGATATGATCTACAATGGCAGTGTAGTAAAATGGAAACGGTTTGCTTATTCGTTGATGTTGCGTCTTGGAATGCGACTCACGAAGATCGATGCGAATCTTGCGAAGACCTGGGTGGAAAAAGCAGCTGCAGGCGGGCCAATGACAAGCAACGCAGATAATGCCTTTATAAAACATAGTGAAGCGGGAGGTCGTCCAACGGTAAATCGCATTAGCCAGGTGTTGAATCTTCCTTACGAGATACCCAATATTCGCTGGAGCAAAACCATGATTGATTTCCTCCAGGTAAATAATGATCCAAGGTTAGGAGTATTGGCAGAATTGCCTCCGCCACCGCCAAACGATAACACGCTTGGCGCCGCAGGCAACAGCACGCCAGCTGCGCAGAAAGGAATGCCAAATGGATACGATGTGCAAGGTGGCCCAAAGGATATCAATACAGCTCCGGGCTATCCCGGTAGCCTCAATGGTTACTCCCGACCCATCAATCGCTTCTATGCGAAAATGGATGGCATCACCATGCTGTTGACATATGGTGAGGTTGAGCTGATGCTCGCAGAGGCAAAGGAGAGGGGTTGGAACATCGCAGGAACTGCAGCCTCCCACTACGAGGCCGGTGTTAGAGCGGCGATGAAGTCACTTGAACAATGGGATGCTGGTGCTGCTGTAAGCGACGCGGCAATCACCGCATACCTGGTAGCGCGTCCTTATGTGCCTGCTACTGGCTTACAACAGATCAATACCCAATATTGGGTGGCAACAGTGTTCAATGACTACGAATCTTTTGCTAACTGGAGAAGGAGCGGCTTCCCGGTACTAACGCCGGTTAACTATCCCGGCAACGTCACCGGCGGTACGATCCCCCGTCGACTTATCTATCCACAATCAGAAGCCTCCGTCAATGGAGCGAACTATACTGATGCGATCGGACGCCTCACTGGCGGCGACAAAATGACTTCCCGCGTATGGTGGGATAAGCCTTAAAGAGCAGGCACATCAAGCAAAAAAGGCTGTCCTAGTCCTGGGACAGCCTTATGTTTTTTATATAAATTATCGTAACTTCTGTTATAGGCTGCGTATGGGAAGCTGGTTGCTTACAATAATTGCCATCACCGTTTTGGATGTTCTCGCTCATGCGCAGACACAGCCCACGGTTTTTACCTCTCTTAACCCACAACAAACTGGAATTGATTTCAATAACGAAATAAAAGAGAGTGATGCGCTAAACATACTTGCGTATGAATATTTCTACAATGGAGGGGGTGTCGCAATAGGGGATTTAAACAATGATGGCCTACAGGACATATTCTTCACCGCAAACCTAAAGTCTAATAGACTATACCTGAATAAAGGGGGTCTGCAATTCACAGACGTAACGCGGTCAGCAAAGGTGGGTGGAAGAAAAGATTGGAAGACCGGTGTCACTATGGTCGATGTCAACGGCGACGACTGGCTCGATATCTATGTTTGTTACTCAGGCAAAGGGAGCGGGCGTAGCCGTCGCAATGAACTTTTCATCAATAATAAGAATGGCAGTTTCACTGAGAAGGCAGTTGAATATGGTTTGGCCGATGAGGGTTGCTCTACGCAAGCAATCTTCTTCGACTACGATCGCGACGGAGATCTCGATTGTTACGTCCTTAATCACAATATCAGGGCATATAAAAACGTAGAACTGCAACACTTGAAGACAGACTATGATTCACTTGCTGCAGACAGGCTCTACCGCAACGACAAAGGAAAGTTTAGAGATGTTAGCAGGACAGCAGGGATT
>JACMKU010000047.1 GCA_014379965.1 Chitinophagaceae bacterium | reverse complement strand
CCGAAAACCGTGCCAGAAAAAGAGGGTTGCATCACGGTACGTTAATTTTTTTCCCACTATTCACACCCGTTTAGCCTGTATCTTAGCGGTTTATGGCCGTAGATAAGATCATAGCTGACTGGAAGAAGCAGGTTTTCAAACCTGTATACTGGCTTGAAGGTGAAGAGGAATACTTCATCGACAAGGCCGTCGAATATGCCGAACATCACATACTCAGTGAAAACGATGCATCCTTCAATCTTAGTATATTTTACGGTCGCGATGCTACATGGGCAGACGTCGTAAACGCCTGTATGCGGTACCCTATGTTTGCGGAGAGACAGGTGGTACTTCTCAAGGAAGGCCAGCAGATGCGCGATATTGAGAAGCTGGAAGCCTATGTTGAGAATCCTCTAACTTCTACCGTTTTCATCGTTGCTTATAAGAACAAGAAAGTCGACGGTCGTACGAAGTTTGCAAAAGTGCTGAAGGAAAAGGGCGTGCTGATAAGTACTAAGAAAATTTACGATAACCAGCTCCCGGAATGGACCCAGTCACTGGTCGAATCCAGGGGCCTTGGAATCTCACCGAAAGGGCTGGCCCTACTGGTAGACCATATCGGAAACGACCTCAACCGGATCGAGAATGAAATCACTAAGATCTCGGTAAACCTGGGAAAGAGGAAGACGATTTCCGAAGAAGACATCGAGGAGTTCGTAGGCGTGAGTAAGGAATTTAATGTCTTCGAATTGCAGTCCGCTATTGGGAAAAAGGACCTGCCCAAGGCCATCCGCATCATACAGTATTTCGAAGCAAATCCTAAAGCGGCGCCGATCCAACTTGTTCTTCCGTCACTGTATGGTTTCTTCAGTAAAGTATTCATGATTCATGGGGCAGGCACGCAGGATGACAAAGGAGTCGCCGCTGCCATAGGCATTACCCCGTTTTTCGTAAAGGATTATCTACAGGCAGCCAAAGTATATGATTACGAAAGCACGGAACGCGCTTTACTACTCCTTCACCAGTACAACCTGAAAAGTGTAGGGGTGAATAGTGTAGGCGCCGGCGATGCTTCACTACTGAAGGAATTGGTGATCAAAATGATCAGTTAAACCTATTTTTTCTACGATAAAATCCGCTTTCTTTGTGCTCTCAAAAGGTAGGGTGCAACTATTGAAACGGCCCATTCATCTTTTGGCTTAAATAAACTACATGAAAAGAATCGCTTTGTTTTTATCCGCCGCCTTTACCTTGATTTTGGCTGGTTGTTTCGAGTCCACTGATGAAATCACCCTGCAGAAAGACGGCAGTGGAACGATAGTAAGCACCACCGACATGAGCATGCTCATCACCATGGCAAAAGGAATGGGTGGTGCCGATGCCTTCAAAGATGCGGGTGGTGAAAAAGCTACCGATACAACCGTATCACTTTCCAAACTCGCAGATAGTGTAATCAATCTGACTGCCGCGGAAAAGCTCTTGATGCAGAAAGGCAAGCTTCAACTTACAGTTGACCTGGATAAGGAGAAAATGCTGACGAAGATGGAGATTCCTTTTTCCAATACAGACCAAATCGAAAGCATTAAAATTGCGTCTGCCAAGGTCACGCAATTCTTCCTTGGCAAGAACATGGGAGGTCCAGGAGGCCTGCCTGCTGAGTTGGGAGATAAGATGCCTTCATCAGATCCTCTCAATGAATACTACGTGACTACCTACACGAAAAACGGAATAGAGAAGAAACTGAATAAAGAAAAGTATGCTACCGTCGATAGCAGCGAGAGCATGAAAGGAATAAAGGAAATGGCGGACAATGGAATGCCCATGACCAATACCATCATCATCAACCTGCCGAAGCCCGCTAAAAAGGCGGAAGGAAAGAACGTAAAGTTATCAGAAGATAAAAGGAAATTGACTGTTGCGAGTTCATCAGAAGATTTCTTCGATGATCCGACTTCGATGGAATTTAAGATCGAATACTAGGTCGAGACGGGAGGCGATAGACGGGAGGCGATAGACGGGAGGCGATAGACGGGAGGCGTTAGGCGTGAGGCGATAGACGGGAGGCGGGAGACCGGAGAGGTTAGGCAGAAGTTTGGAGATGCGAAATCTTATTTCGAACTACATGCTCTCGTCCCCAGCCTCAAGTCTCCAGCCTCAAGCTTGCTAAAGAGTAGCTAAACTATCAATCTTATCCTGGTCTATCTGCTTTACGAGTGCTTCGAGCGAGGCAAATTTAACTTCGTCCCTCAGGAATTTTTTTACGTAAACCCTAAGGTTCTTTCCATAGATCTCTCTCGCAAAATCAAAGATATTTACCTCGATCACCCGCTTAGTGCCATCTACCGTAGGACGAAAGCCAATGCTCATCATTCCTTTCATTTTCCTGCTGCTTTTATCATGGCCCTCAGCATCTTTAACCTCTGCATATACCGCATAGATACCATTCCCTGGTATGATCTTCTCTTCGTTATTGATCTTTAGGTTGGCCGTGGGATAGCCCAACTTCCTACCGAGTTTGTCACCATGAATAACCTCGCCCTCGAAGAAGAACTCATAGCCAAGCAATTTGGCAGCGGTGTTGATATCGCTATGGAGAAGAGCCTCCCTAATATTCGTAGAGCTGATGGATATATTGTCGAGGAGGTGTTTAGGGATCTCCCTCAGCTGATAACCGTATTCCTCGGCATATTTCTCTAGCATGAGATAGTCGCCCTGCCTGTCGCGTCCAAACCTATGATCATAACCAATGATAATGGTATGCGGGTGGAATTTATCGACCAGGAAATTGCGGATATACTCCACGGCGGGTTGATTAGCGAAAACCTCCGTGAAGGGAACGACAACCAGGTGATCGATACCTAGATCTTCGAGCAATTCTATCTTCTCGTCAAGGGTATTAATCAGTCGTATTCCAAGAATTGCCGACGCCACCACTTTCCTTGGATGCGGATGAAATGTAACTATCACCGTATTCCCACCGATGGCACGCGCCTCTTCCTTAAGATGATCGATCACTTGTCGATGCCCCTCGTGTACCCCATCAAATGTACCAATTGTGACTACAGCCTTGTTAAACGCGGGGAGTTTCTCTATATCGCGATGTACCTGCATAAAGTGATGCAAATATAATTCGCAGGTGGCGGCTATTAAGAAAATTTTGTCTTGCGGTTGGTATTACTTAATGAGGAATAAATCATCTGACGACTAGAAGGCGAACACTTACTTTTGCAGGGAATTATAGCCGATGTCCACACCCGAATGATGATCGGCAAAACGCACAAACGGGGAAGAATAATATGCAAAATCAATTTCGTTATTTAGCTGCGGATGTAAAAGAGGGCTCGGCAGGCGATGGTCTGTATGCCAGGAGAGGAGTGTCTGCACAGAAGGAAGAAGTACATGCGGCAACTAAGCACCTTGACAAGGGACTCCACCCAAAAGCTTTCTGCAAAATCTTCAAAGACGTTCTCGGTGGCGATGACAACTGGGTAAATGTAATGCATGCGGATGGTGCTGGCACCAAGAGCATCCTGGCATACCTCTACTGGAAGGAGACGGCCGATATTTCCGTATGGAAGGGAATCGCGCAGGATGCCATCGTTATGAACCTCGACGATCTGCTTTGCACTGGCATTTATGACAACATCATTTTTTCCTCAACTATAGACCGCAATAAATTGGTCATTCCCGGTGAGGTCTTAGAGGCCATCATTTCGGGGAGCCAGGATTTCTTCGACTCAATGAAAGAGCATGGGGTGAACATTACCTATATGGGAGGGGAAACCGCTGATGTCGGAGATATAGTCCGCACCGTTGCAGTAAATGGAACGATGACTGCAAGATGGCCGAAAGAAAAACTAATTACCAATGAGAAAATAGCAGTCGGCAACGTAATAGTAGGACTGGCCGGTTTCGGACAGGCGAAATATGAGAAGGAATACAACAGCGGACTTGGCAGCAATGGGCTAACCAGCGCAAGGCATGATCTGTTAAACAAGGAATATATAGAGAGGTATCCTGAGACTTTCGACGAATCACTCGAGAAGTCGGTTGTATATATCGGCAAACATCATATGTCGGATGATGTGAGTGCGGGTGAGGGAAGCGAAGAGGAATATGAAGTAGGTAAACTTTTGTTGTCGCCTACAAGGACATTCGCACCAGTTATCAAAGAAATCCTCACTGCGCATTTCGAAGCGGTACAGGGACTAATACATTGCAGTGGCGGTGGACAAACAAAATGCCTCAAATACATTCCAGATAATGTGCGCGTCATCAAGGATAACCTGTTCGATCCTCCCATCGTTTTCCAATTGATCCAGGAAGCAAGTAAGGCCGAGGACAAGGAGATGTACCAGGTCTTCAATATGGGCACACGAATGGAGATCTATACGAATGAAAAAGACGCCGAACCCATGATCGCGATTGCCAAAAAATTTGGTGTGGATGCGAGGGTCATTGGAAGAGTAGAGGAGAATGATGTTCGGGAAGTTGTTATTAAAACCAAGGATGGAGAGTTGAGCTATCAGTGAGTTGGGAATCGGGAGTTGGGTATCGGGAATTGGGCCGAATTGGGCAGGTCATTATCGTTTAGAGTCTTCGACTAATTCCCAATTCCCAATTCCTGATTCCCGATTCCCTATTCTGAAGTCTTGATGCTTAATTTCAAAGGAGAATCCGTTATTTTGCAAACAAAGTATATTCATGGCTGAACCGATGATAGAAATGCGTCACGTTAATATTTACCAGGGGGACAACCTGGTATTACAGGACGTCAATCTCACTGTCAATAAAGGCGAATTCGTGTACTTGGTAGGGAAGACCGGTACCGGCAAATCGAGCCTGCTAAAGACACTCTATGGCGAACTTCCCCTACGCGAAGGAGAAGCGACCGTAGCTTCCTATAATCTGAAAGGACTCGACTGGAAGAAGGTGCCATTCCTGCGTCGCAACCTTGGCGTGGTTTTCCAGGACTTTCAATTGCTTACAGACCGAAATGTAAATAATAATCTCAAGTTTGTACTGAAGGCAACCGGGTGGACGGATGACAAACTGATGGATGAAAAGATCATGGACGTTCTCGAAAAAGTAGGGCTAAAGTCCAAAGGATTCAAGATGCCCTTTGAACTAAGTGGTGGCGAACAGCAACGCGTTGATATTGCCAGGGCGCTGTTAAACTCTCCGAAACTAATTCTTGCCGATGAGCCAACAGGCAATCTCGATCCTGAAACTTCGGACGAGATTATGAATCTTCTATTTAATATCGCTAAAGATTATCATGCCGCCGTAGTGATGGCAACACATGACTATATAGTTGTTCAGAAATTTCCTGCGAGGATGATTCGTACGGAAAAAGGCAAAGTCTCCGACAATGCTAGTATAACCATTGAATAAGCTGGCGGGTATTTTTTTCATTATCATACACCCCGCATAACAACTGTTTGCGGAGAATGAGTTCTTCTTCGCCAAATGGACGGTGGTAAAGCTGCGTGATGATAGATGCAAAAGCATTCGCGTTGGCTCCAACATGACAAGTGGGTTCAAGTCCCGTTCCTGCCACCATCGGATCATTTACGATGCAGTGCCTGCCCTGGTACAACGCATGCAGTAACTTCAACCTGATCCCAGTAACTTCTTTATTAAAACACGGAAGCACATTAATATGCGCTTTCCTTATCAGGTCATTCATTTCCGTTTCTGTCGGATCAGCCACAAGGCAGGTATGCTGGCAGAGATGCGCCATCTTCTGCAAACGTTTCGAGGGTTTCTTTCCCGCTATCACGAAAGGTACACGCACTTTGGTGAAAACTTTACAGATCAACCATAGTGCAGCTTCCTCATTCTCGGGCACCGATAGATTGCCATGATACAGGCAAAGATTGCCAATGCCCTCTTCCCCGGTTACTTCCTGCCAAGCAGGAAATGTGGGCAGGAATTCGACTTTTGGCAGCGAGTACTCCGATCTTAACACGTCTATATCCTTTTCAGAAACGCAGGCATAGGTACAATCATCGGGCAAGCCGCTATTATATTTTCGTAATAATCGACTTTCATTATAGAAATAAAGTTTGCGCAGAATACTCGATGTAGACCTTGCCAGTTCCTTATAATAAACACTTTCTTCATTATGCATCCTTACCACGATCCTCCTGCCACTCGTGTCGAGTTTAGCAAGTATGCCTGTGCAATGAATTCCTTCTAATAATATTGGATGCTGATCTTTTGATAAGTTGCCGACGAGCGCATCGTTGTTGCGCGACGAAATGATGTAGGGAAGAGTTAATGAAAATCCTTTGTGTCCGGTCTCTCTCTCATAAACGTGTATGGATTCGCAAAATTGATTCAGTTCATTAGGCGTTCCACGCTCGTTGTAGCTGAAATAGTGAAGATGGATTCCGATGTCGAGTTTCTTCAACATCATGATCCTGTTCATCATGTCGATAGCGCCTCCATAGTCGGCAGGCCAAGGCACGTCGAGGCATACAATATGTAAATATTTCTTCACTGATTGAAAACAGATTGATAAAAGTCAAGCAGTCCTTTTTCCTCCTGCTGCCAATTCAGTACTTGCCTGGCGTGCAGGCAATTTTGCCTTAGTCTCTCGTATAAAACAGTATCATGCAGTAAATTGTTTACCGCGAGAGCAATTACTTCAGGGGTAGCCTCATTCACCAGCACAGCCACCTCGAATTGACTGTTTATCCGACTGTATTCGGGGAAATTCATCGTTACCTGGGGCAAACCAGCATGTATATAATCGAAGAATTTATTCGGAAGAGCCAGGTATTGGTTAATGCCGGTATTCTCGGCAACGGCAAGGCCTATATATGCCTTCTGCGAAACAGTCCACAATTCCTCAGGAGAGAGCATACCGGTCAGGTCAACCTTGTCTTCAACGCCATTGATGCGGATCAATTCCTTCAATTGCGGCATGAAGTTGCCATCGCCGCAGATCATCAGTCGACAGTCAATATTCCTCATCGCCGGAATTAGTTGTTCAAAAGCCCGAGCCTCGTTTACAGCACCCTGGTACAATAGCAAACGTTTACTGGAAGGCACTATCGCCGCCTCCCGCAGCCTGGACATATTCCGTACAACAGCATAACACACCCCATATCGTCTTTGAAATTCCTCTGCAATGCTTTGGCTCACCGTGTATCCCAGTTTGTACCGAGGCACTGCGATTTTCTCAATGGCCGTCCAAAATTTTCTAATTGCCGGACGGGTAGCGACTTCCTTTAGACCGGTGAAGAGCTCGTGCGCATCGTAGACCCTTGGGATTCGACGCAACTTGGAAACTATCAGGCTAGGCATGATTGTATCAAGATCGATTGCGCAGATCGCATCCATTCTACTGGAGAGGAGGTGAAAGAATAGACGGAAATTATACTCCGCGTAAAACAATTTTCCTTTATGAAAAAAACAATTCAGTCTAACTAAATCAAACTTTTCCTTTCGGAGTGGGAGAGAAGAGGGTAGCTTTCGACCAACCAGCGTTACGGAATACCCATTTTCCGCCAGTGAAGTACAGATGCGATGCATCCGCTGGTCGTACGTAAGGTCGTTTGTTACAGTAAAAATTATTCTTTTCAACAGCCATTAATTTGTGAAAGCTCAGGTGAGCGAAAGGTTCTTGTAAATCCTCTCGATGGTCTCTACTGTCCGCAAACCGTCACTCGCATTAGCAAAAGGGTGACTATCGTCATTGATCGCCTTCATTAAATTCTCGTACACCTTATCATGATTACTCATAGATCCTTTGTAATATCCATAATCGTTGGGCTGTCCTTCTGATGCGCCGGGGAAGCAAAACGAACTCGCTTCATTATAGATGACCTTGTTCATATATTCTCCCCCGATTTGTACACTTCCTTTCTGCGCGATAATCGTCAGTTCCACTTCCATATTTTTCCTGAAGCTATTTACCGACCAACTAATTCCGCCGATCATCCCATTCTCCATTTCCAGGGAGGCGACGCCGCTGTCTTCGAAATCGATGATGCCCTGGTGTGCATAGTTCTTTCTGAAGCCAGACACCGAACGCACCTCTCCAAACAGCCATAACATGGCGTCTATGTAATGACTGAATTGCGTATAGAGCGTTCCTCCATCCATTTCGAGATCGCCTTTCCAGGAATTGGCATAGTAGGCCGCTGGACGGTTCCAGAAGCAATTCATTTGAAAGCTATAGATGTCTCCAAGGCTTCCGTCTTCAATTCCTTTCTTCATTGCAGCCAATGCAGGATTGTAGCGGGTGGACTTCACTACGAAGAGTTTTCTTTGTGCATTCGCTGCCACTTGCATCATATTATGCGCATCTTTTGATGAAATGCAAAGTGGCTTCTCGCAAAGCACATGCGCGCCAGCTTGAAGTGCCTTGATTGAATGTTCAGCGTGTAATCCATTAGGTGTGCACACCGCCATCACATCGATAGTCTCTTTTGATAAAAGTTCATCCATCGATAGGTAAGGCCGCGCATTGTATGAGGTTGCCATTTCCTCCGCCCTTTCAGGTATGATGTCGCACACCGCCGCAACTTGCCCTTGACGCGCCATCTCGGCGGCATGCCGGGGGGCTATCTTTCCGCACCCGGCAATTGCAAATCTTAAGGGCATAGTCATAAGGGTCAAATATAAGGAAGGTTTGAGCGTCAGTGGTTACTACAAAAAGAAAAGGGCTGCATCAGCAGCCCTTAATATTATCACGTATCAAAAGTGAAAAAGTAAAATTCTGGAGTTGAGATTATTTAACCCCTTCGAATAGCAACAGGTATTTCGATTTCATAACGCTCCTAATTCCTGATTCCCAATTCCCAAATCCTAACCGCTTACTGGCCCATTCCTTCCATCGCGCCACCATCACCCTGGTTCCTCATATTCTTTCTCTTGAACAAGCTCGCATCAAACTTACCGAACCTCCAGTTGAAGTTTACACGTACGATCTGTGGATCGCGGCGACGGAATACATCCTGTGCGAAGAATGCAGACTCCGAATGAATGTCTTGCCTTCTCGTCTGCAGTACGTCGTTCATGTTCACAGACAATGAGGCTGCGCGATTCTTAAGAAACTCGTATCTCACGGCTATGTCTATTCCGTAGTTCGGACGAATGTAACCTTGTGAAGCAGATGCCGAACCTCCGAACATACCGCCACCGCCCCCGAATCCACCACGACCGCCACCGCCACCGGAGCCACCAGGAGGGAGAATAGTCTTAGACTGGTAATCGCCGGACAATTGAATTGTAAAATTCTTAGGCAACTTAAAAGTATTGTTGAGTTTACCAAACCAGCTTGTCAGCCTTTCCTGCTCGGGTTGCAAAGGATCGTCGATATCGACATCCGATGTATAAAGGTTGAGGTTAGTTGTCAATTCCCACCACTTGGTCAGCTTATTTCTTCCGATCAACTCGAGACCAGACACATAGCTCGCATTGGCATTTATGTAGGTATTCAGGATAACATCTTCATTGGCCGAGCCAGTCGCACTCACCTGGTAACGCGTGATGAGATCCGTTGTGTTCTTATAGTAAATAGAAGCGATGAAATTATCCTTGTTCTTGAAAGTCTTCTCGTAAGAAAGTTCGATTGAGTTGGTGAACTCTGGTTTCAACCCCGGGTTACCCTTGCTTGGATTCAACCTGTCAGAAGAATCTGTGAAAGGCGTAAGCTGCCAGAAATTCGGACGATTGATCCTACGGCTGTAATTCAATTGGAGGCTCTGCGTCTCGCCAAGTTTCTTCGAAAGGAATACGCTAGGGAAAAAGCTTATTGGGAAATCGATATTGAAAAGCTCGCTCGTCTTAAGAAGTCTTCCTTCATACTTAGAACTCTCTGCCCTCAATCCAAGTTGGTATCCGAAAGATTTTAACTGGTTTGAATAAGTCGCATATGCTGCATAGACCTGGTCATTGCTCTCATAATCCACCTGCGAAGTAGCGGCGCCGATAGGCTGTCCTGTATTCGGGTCGGCAACATAAAAACCATTGCTGCTGCTGTTCTTTCGCAATTGCGCCCTCGCACCAATCTCAAATTTCGATTTGTCATTGATCGGGTTCGCATAATCCGTTTGCAATACCAGGTTCTCGTTTTCCCCATTGATCAACTGCCTTTGACGGAAGTTTCTTTGTAATTGATTCTGGGGAAGGGTATAGTAAAGTGAATTAAGATCGCTATTGTTACTGTTCTTGCTGCGGTTATAAGTCGCGTCAGCGGTAAGTTCACGTCCTGCCTGTGGGAAATTATGCTTGAAGCTCAGCATCGTTCCAATATTATGAAACTCTCCAATCGTATTCGTATTCCTTCTTTCATTGAAGAATGGTGCAGATAATGTATCGTAAAGAATATCGCTAACGGTATTGGGTTTGAATTTTCCCTTGACAAATGTTCCACTGATAGAAAGGGTATTCCTGTTGCTGATGAAGTAGTCAAGACCGGCGCGGCCGAAGGCAAAGCTTCCGAGTTGTGTAGACTTATCAGTCTGGTGAATGAGTGTATCGGGGTCCGTGTAGAAATTCCGGCGATCCGTGGTCCCTGTGCTAATTGACTTTCTTTGGTTGTACATCCCACTCGCGAAGACGTTGATCTTCTGCTGGCGAAGATTGATGTCTCCTCCAAGTCCGATCCTCGCCCTCGAGTCAACGTTGGCTCGAATATTACCGTTGTATCCAACCTTTTTCTCTTTCTTCAACACAATATTGAGGATGCCCGATGTGCCACCGGAGGCATCAAATTTAGCGGAGGGGTTTGTAATCAGTTCAACACTTAATATTGCATCCGCAGGAATTTGTTCCAGTGTGAGATTGGTAGGCCTTCCATCGACGAATATCTGCGGCGCATTATTACGCATCGTCACGTTACCATCGATGTCTACATTAAGCGAAGGAACGTTACGCATCACATCGACAGCCGTACCACCAGCGGAAACGAGGTTCTTGTCTACATTGAAAACTTTACGATCGATACCCAACCGTAATCCTGGATTAGTAGCAGAGACGGTTACATTGTCGAGTAACTTCTGATCCATCTCCATCTTAATGTTTCCAAGATCTTTATCGACCATCCCGAGCATTGCGGAAGGATCTGCACCGGCTCCCATCTTTAATTGAAAAGAAACAGGCTGCTCAATAGAAGTAAAACCAATTGCAGTCGCTTGTAATTTGTATTGACCGAACAATGGCACATTCTCGAGACTAAACTCGCCATTGGCCTTCGTCAACATGCCGGAAACCACCACATCCTTTCTAGTCTTGGTAGTGGTATCTAATTTATTCTGGACTAATTGTACGGAAGCAAATTCAACTGCTTTCCCAGTCTTGGCATCTACGAGTTTGCCATAAAAACGACCGTTCATCTGTTGACCGCCCCCGCGATTGCCGCCCGTACCGGGTTGGGCATTGATAACCTGGGTTAAGATCAACAGTAAAAAAGCAGTTAAAAAGTTTCTCATGTGAAATTGTTTGTGCATTGGACGCCCAAAGGTCAATTAACTTGCTGACAAAGGGCTGACATTTTGATAAACTGTTTCAATTAGGAGACGAACCGGCTAAGCGGTCATCTGATCGATAGGAAAATGGCCAGATTTACTAGTCCTATCAAAAACCCAATAAGCGCGGCTACGCCCTCAAAATACCTGGATACAGGGGAAAGCGCACGATTCAGTTGGTGGGGTGTGATTGCGGCGATCTTGCCGGCTACCATTTTAGGAATATCGATCTCATTCTTAAGGTTGCCGCTGAATTGGCTAAGTACAGCGGGAAATAGCTCCTCGATTTCCTTCATAAACACTTCCTTTAGAGAATTGATTGTCTTGTCGCCGATCAGCATTCCGATCATCGGCATTTTCTGCTTCAACTTATTGCGAAGGAAATCGTCTATATGCGTCTCTACAAGAGGCATTATCTTCTTTACGTTGGAAGGATCCTTTATTTTCTCTTCGATGGTTGATAGCGAAAACTCAGCGCCTACGGCTACCCCAGCAGCCTTCGCCAGTTCAGCCTGGCGTTTTGGAATGGCGCGATGGATGAGGAACCAGGTGCCGAGTTTCATGCCGGCCCAACCAAGAAGGGAAGAAATCAGGGGAATTATTATTAGCCAATAGTTCATAGGTGCCTTTTGATAAAAATCAACCCCGGACCGCCCAATTCGGGCTGATCCGGGGTTGTGGGTGGCTAACCGGGCTCGAACCGGCGACCCTCAGAACCACAATCTGATGCTCTAACCAACTGAGCTATAACCACCGTTTAGATTCGAAGAGTTGCAAAAGTAAATAAAATGCATTTTTAGAAAAAATAAGTATTTTATCGATCCTCCCTTTTTGGAGAAAATGCATGCCGAGAGCGAGAAACAGAGCGGGAGGGAGGGGGAGACCTCGCTCTCGCTCTGTTTCTGGCTCTTCTTTGCCGCTGGTCAAAATCCCATCAAAAACCATTGTTAAAAGGCTGTAAACGCAGGAAAACCATGGTTTTTTGATTATTTTTGGAATCATGTCTAACTTATTAAAATACCTTTTGAATATGAAAAGACTCCCCTTTGTGATACTGATGATTGTGGCAGGCACATTTCTGGCGTTCCAGACGATGGGTTCGGGCACTAAGACTAGTTCTAATCCTCCCGGCAAGTACGAAGAGATTCTGAAACTTGTAGGTGAAATGCTTTCGCAGGGCCATTACAGCCCCCAGGATATCAATGACGATTTCTCAAAGAAGATATTCAAGAAATTCATTAACGACATCGACCCTGAAAAGAACATATTCCTCCAGAGTGATATTGACCAATTAAGACAAAAATATGAGACTCGTATAGATGACGAGATCAAAGGTTCCAATGTAGAGTTCTTCCTCGCAGCGGGGAAAATCTTCAATACGCGTATCGAAGAAGCGGGTGTGATGTCTAACGACATTATTGGAAAGACATTCGATTTCAACGTAGACGAAGAAGTTGTACTCGATGGCGACCAATTGAAATATGTTACCGCGAGCACAGAGATCAAAGAGCGTTGGAGAAAGAAATTGAAATACCTCACCCTCGAGCGTTATTCAGACTTGCTTGATGTCAGGGAGAAGAATAAGGGTAAAGAAGGATTCGTAACGAAAACGGATACCGAATTGGAGAAAGATGCTCGTGACAAAACGAAGAAGGTAATCGATCGTCTATTCGAGCGTTTTCGTTTTAAGTTCAACGACGACGACAAGTTCAATGTGTTCGTCAATGCCATCACCACAACTATGGACCCTCACACGGAATTTTTTCCTCCTGTAGATAAGAGATATTTCGATGAGGAAATGAGTGGCCGCTTCTTCGGAATAGGCGCCTCGCTTCAATATGATGAGGGAAACATAAAAGTTAGTAGCATTTTGACGGGTAGTCCGGCCTGGAAATCAGGAGAGCTTCAGCCTGGCGACTTCATTCAGAAAGTAGGTCAAGGAAAAGAAGAGCCTGTGGATCTTACAGGATACGTGGTTACCGATGCAGTAAAACTCATCCGTGGTAAGAAGGGTACCGAAGTGAAATTGACTGTAAAGAAGCAGGACGGAACATTAAAGGTAGTTACGCTCGTTCGCGATCAGATCGTCCAGGACGAGACATTCGCACGTAGCGCCATTGTTAAAAATGGCAATAGCAAAGTAGGGTACATTTTCCTTCCGGAGTTCTATGCTGATTTCGAAAACCCAAATGGTAATCGCAGTTATCTCGACGTAGCAAAGGAAGTTGCTAAGTTGAAGGAAGAGAAAGTAGATGGAATCGTAATCGACCTCCGCAACAATGGCGGTGGTTCACTATATGATGTTGTTCAGATGGCGGGCCTCTTTATCGAGGACGGTCCAATCGTTCAGGTAAAAGACAGGGAGAACAAGCCAAGCGTTTTGAAGGACAAGGATAAGTCGGTGTTGTATTCTGGTCCACTCGCTGTGATGGTGAACGAGTTTAGCGCCTCGGCTTCGGAAATATTCGCCGCCGCCATCCAGGATTATGGAAGGGGTGTGATTATCGGAAGTACCTCTACTTATGGTAAAGGAACAGTACAGAGAAACATTGGCCTCGATCAGAGTTTTACGGGTGCCAACTCCGACCTCGGCACTGTGAAATTGACACTCCAGAAATTCTATCGTATCAATGGCGGTTCAACACAGTTAAAGGGTGTCACATCAGATATCGTATTACCAGATGATCTTGAGTACAGGAAATTGAGGGAGAAAGATGATCCCGATGCATTGCCTTGGGATGAGATCAACAAATCGCCGTATACAAATTGGAATTCAGGATATGATCTTAAGACGATCAAGCAATTGAGCACTCAGCGTGTGGAAAATGACCCAGCATTCAAACTGATCCGTGAGAATACGGACTGGTTAGCGAAGCAGAACGATAAGACATTCTCTCTGCAACTTGATAAGTATCGTAAGGAGCAGAAAGCTATCCGCACTACGTTCCAACAGAACGATGCGTTAGTGAAACTCAAGGAAGACATCAACGTAACTGCACTCACGAATGAAGAGAATAAGTGGGCGTCTGATCAGACAAAGCAGGAGCGTTTCAACCAATGGATAAAGAACCTTCGTAAAGATATTTACCTAGACCAGGCTGTGAAGGTGGTTAATGATATCATTAGCCAGCAGAATATAGCGAAGGCGAAGGCGGCGGGGGAAGAGCCGAAGAAAGCGTTTTAGGGAGGAGTTGATTAAGTTGATAAGTTGATTAAGTACGGCCGCGTTTGAATAACTCGGTTTATTATACAAAGAGAAAGCCATCTATTTTAGATGGCTTTCTCTTTGTATAATAAAAAAATGACCAGGTAAACTTAATCCACTCATTCAACTCAATCAACCCAAATACCGTTCACGAATCACCCTCATATGATGATTACAGTGTCCCACCAAAATAAATCCAACCGCCCGCACATAAATCGAATTGTTGTTGGAAGTGCCGGAAGCTTCCATTTGTTCCTCATCAAATGACGCGAAGAGGTATTGGGAGGCCGCTCTGACGACTTTAAATTCCTCGACGAGGTCATTCCATTCACGACGATCAGCCTTGGCATTGTCAGCAAAAGTGTTCTCGTCGAAGCCCGGCAGGGGAGTGGCGTCCTTGCGTGCGAAGCGTAGTGCCCGATATGCGAAAATCCTCTCGGCATCAATGATGTGTTGTATCACCTCGCGAATGGTCCATTTACCGGGTGCATATCGATAGTCATGCTTTTCCGCAGGAACCGATTCCATGAATCCAACAAACGCTGGCGTTTCGGTGGAGAATGCCTTCATCAGGTCATCCTGTGGAACCTGGCTAATGTAATTATGGTAGAACTGCGGAACGCGTGAGAGATCGGGACGCATGGTGTGGAGTTTTGGGATTGAAGATAAGGAGCGTTGGTCAATAGGCAATAGGCGGGAGACGGGAGGCGGGAGGCGGGAGACAGGAGGCGGGAGACGGGAGAATCAAGTGCCCAAAATCAAATAGGCAATAGATAAGTTGAGTTAAAACTTGTCTATTGCCTATTACTATATATTATCGTCTGTTGATGTTGACTACTGTCTCCCGCCTAACGTCTCCCGCCTCACGTCTCCCGCCTAACGTCTAACATCTCCAGTCTCAGCCTATCCTTTCACTTTAGGCTTCACCGTTGACTTAACTTCCTTAGCATTCATCCTTTCACCTTTCATTGTTGAAGCTAGCTTGATGGCTTCGTAAGCATTCACGATACCACCGGCCTTGCTTATGTCGGCGAAATCAACCTCTCCACCTACACCCGGTTCTTTAACCTTGACTGACGGATTTTGAGAAGATTTTTCTATGATCATCTTCACTTGTCTCGCACTCAGGGTAGGATAATATTCCAGCAGGAATGCTGCCAACCCTGCAACCACTGGCGAAGCCATACTCGTGCCTTGTAGATTCTGGTACGTGTTGCCACCAGGAACAGTTGCATATATCTTCACACCAGGGGCGAAGACATCAACCTCTTTCTTTCCATAGTTAGAGAAGCTGGCTGTCAGGCCACCGGCCTTAATGTCCGCATGAGGAGCGCTTGCACCAACGGTAATCCAGTTAGACGCACGCTTAGAATCGTCATACAACGGTGTAGGGAAATTCCAGGAAGTATCAATATTCTCTGCGCTATTACCCGCAGCATGTACCAGCAGCACGCCTTTGCTTTCTGCATATTTCACGGCCTCGTCAACCCATTTCTTCTCTGGAGAAAAACCTTTCCCGAAACTCATGTTCACCACTTTCGCGCCATTGTCGACCGCGTAGCGGATCGCTAAAGCGATATCTTTATCGTGCTCATCCCCATCGGGAACGGCGCGAATCGTCATTATCCTTACATTATCGGCCACGCCATCCATGCCTAAGCCATTACCGCGTGCGGCTCCAATGATTCCCGACACGTGGGTACCATGAAGCGCAGCGGCTTTAGATACCATCACATCTCCATTACCATAAAACTTATCATTGAAATCATTGTAATTATCCTTCACGATATCGGCACGATAAGGTGTGGGCTTTGCATCCAGGGCATTTGCCTTGGTTTCCTCACCAGTTACATATTCTCCTACCTCCGACAATACTTCAGCAACCGGTTGCTCGAGGTCGAGTTCGAAACCACGGTAAACTTTGAGGATATTCCTTTTTGATTTCTTTCCTGCATCATCGATTGCAGCATACGCCTCAACATCCTTTCCTGTATAATTCACTTTCAACTTCGTCTTTAAAACTGAATCCGCGACAAGCGCATCCTTGAGAACACCTTTGACGATACGTACATTTAGTGCAGAGGAAGGGTCAACCGTTCCAACTTCACTCTTAGCGCGAAGCCACATGGCATATTGCCTCTTTTCGTCAGCCGAAAGCTTTGATTCATCTACTTCGCCCTCGAACTTGCTCCTGAACTTATGAAACACTCTCGCAGACTCATAAGTATCCTTTTCTACGCTACGACCGTCACGACCACCAAGAAAGTTCCAGCCATAAACATCATCGACATATCCATTCTTGTCATCGTCTACGCCGTTACCAGGTATTTCTTTTGGATTTTTCCATAATACGGGACGAAGGTCTTCGTGGAGGGTATCAATCCCAGAGTCAATTACTGCGACAATTACCGGGCTGCTCTTTAATTTTTTTGTTTTAACAAAATCGTAGGCTTGTGCCATACTTATCCCGTATAGTCCGCTATCTTTTGGATTCAACAAATGCCATCCTTTGGGTACTTCAGTCTTCTGGCTAAAGCCGGTCAGGGTAGCGAGACCGCTTATGGCCACAAATAGAATTCTCTTGCATGCAATGTTCATGTGCTGTGTGTTTTTTTAATATACAAAATTGCGAAAAACCGCAAAATTACTCTATACCATTCATACATTTTAAGGAATTAAAAAACCCCTCCATACTCAGATGCAGGGGTTTGTAAGTCATTGACGGCAAACTGTCTTTATTAGTTGCTTAACTTCAATTCAACACGGCGATTTTTAGCTTTTTCTGCTTCCGTCACACCCTTTGTAAGAGGTTTGTCAGGTCCGAATCCCTTCGCTGAAAGCCTCGACTTCGCGATGCCCTTCAACTGTAGATAAGATTTTACCCTGTCCGCGCGTGCCTGTGATAATTTCATGTTAGCGTCATATGCCGCATCCCCGCTAGTATGACCTTCTATTGACAATTTTATGCCAGGATTTTGTTTGAGTACTGCCACTACCTCGTCAAGCACCGAAGCAGATGCTGGCAGAAGGTCTGCCTTGCCCTGGGCAAAATGAATCCTTCTTGCCGCGAGGTTTACCTTGGCGACTATTTCTTTCTTGATCTCTTCTGGACAACCTTTCCTGGCTTTGAGGCCTTTCACGGCTGGACATTTGTCTTCTTCATCATTCAAGCCATCGCCGTCGCTATCAGGCACGGGGCAGCCATTATATCTTGATAAACCAGAAGTAGTAGGGCATTTGTCTTCAGCGTCGGATATGCCATCCTTATCGCTGTCAATCGGGGCAGGAGGGCAACCCTTATTATCTTTATTGCCTGCCACGTCTGGACATTTATCATCTTTATCTAGAACACCATCTTTGTCCTTGTCAGCAGGTGGACATCCAGCATTCGACAGTAGACCAGCTTCACCTGGACATTTGTCTTCGCTGTCCTGCAATCCATCGTTATCCGTATCGGGACAACCTTTGAATTTGGCAATACCAGCCTGGTCGGGACATTTATCTTCCTTATCGAATATTCCATCGTTGTCTTTATCGAGAACAACTTTTTCCGCGCGTGCTATCTTATCGACGAACACGCCGAGCGTGATTCCGATCACCTGGTGTCTCAGCGTACCGGTATATCCATCGGGTTGATAGAAGTCTTTCAGACCCCTGCTATAATTAGCGGTAAGAAATACCCTTCCGAATTCGAAACCGGCAAGTCCATTCACACCATAATCCATCGTGGCATATTTGCCTGGACCATCTCCGATACCAGGATCTTTATTTTCTTCGAGTGTGTAGTCGCCATACTTTGAAATGGTTTCCGTTTTCGTCTTTCCAGTATAGAAGAAAGAAGCATAGGGTCCAGCACCAATGATAAATCGTGCAGTCTTCGATAATTTAAACTTGACGACGAGGTTCAACGGAATTTCGAGATAGTTTGTATGTTCCGAAGCATGGATCGAGAGTGTCTGGTTGACGGCTGTATCAAACCTTGCGGCGTACTTGCGCCCCTTGTTGAAATAAAGTAATCCCGGTTGGAAGACAAAGCTCTGCTTTGAATTCAACGATAGGTTAGCTATGAACCCGAAATGGACACCTGTTCTTGGAGAGAAGTTTTTCTTCTGGTCGTCCCATCCGGGCAAATCATTTTCCTCTAAAACTTTTGATTGATGGGGACCGGCCACCATGGCGATCTTATAATTCTGTGCCTGGGTGGCGGCAGCAAGGCAGCAAAGGATTGCTACCAAATTGCAAATCTTTTTCATTGTACAGCGTATTGGATTAACTGGATATTGGTTTATACGTTGTAAAAATTATAAATATTCCGAAGAAAATGAAACTTTTATGTCCATTTTCCCTCCTTCAAAAGATTTGAAGTAGATGCCCGCTGTTATACCGTAGAATCCCTATTAAAGGTCGAACCGGATCCCCTGTGCTAGTGGGAGATTATTACTATAGTTGATGGTATTAGTCTGTCTTCTCATGTAGACTTTCCATGCATCACTACCACTTTCGCGACCACCGCCAGTTTCCTTTTCTCCGCCGAAAGCTCCACCGATCTCTGCACCCGAGGTGCCTATGTTGACATTCGCGATCCCGCAATCACTTCCCGCCGCAGACAGAAACTGTTCGGCTTCGCGCATGTTCACGGTCATGATGGCTGAAGACAAGCCTTGCGGTACTTCATTTTGAATTGTAAGCGCCTCATCTAAAGTTTTGTATTTCAGTAGGTACAATATTGGGGCGAAGGTCTCATGCCTGACAATTTCCATCCCGGCCTTCACCTCGGCAATGCAGGGTTTTACATAGCATCCACTTTCGAATCCATTTCCTTCAAGCAAACCGCCCTCTACTACAAAAACTCCTCCTTCGGCTTTGCACTTGTCTATGGCCGATAGGTACATTTTAACGGCATCCCTATCGATGAGTGGCCCGACGTGATGTACTTCATTCAATGGATCGCCGATCTTGAGTTGCTTATACGCAGTGACGAGCCTTGACTTAACTTTTTCGTAAACGTCTTCATGAATGATCAATCTACGTGTGGAAGTGCATCGCTGACCTGCTGTACCCACGGCACCAAACAACGAACCGATGATGGCGATATCGAGATCTGCGTCCTGTGAAATAATGATGGCGTTGTTGCCGCCGAGTTCGAGGAGCGCTCTTCCGAGCCTTGCACCCACTGCAGCGCCGATTGCCTTGCCCATGCGTGTCGAACCGGTGGCCGACACGAGAGGAATGCGGCTATCCCCCGACATCCACTCACCGGCTTCGCGGCCGCCAACAACGAGATTGCAGACTCCTTCGGGCACATTATTGCGTTTGAATACATCCTGAATTATGTTTTGGCAGGCGATCGCACAAAGTGGCGTCTTTTCGGAAGGCTTCCAAATACACACATCGCCGCAGACCCATGCGAGCATGCTATTCCAACTCCAGACAGCAACCGGGAAGTTAAATGCGGAGATGATTCCAACGATTCCTAGCGGATGATACTGCTCGTACATCCGATGCGCAGGGCGCTCACTATGCATGGTCAACCCATATAATTGTCTCGAGAGCCCCACGGCAAAGTCGCAGATATCAATCATCTCTTGCACCTCTCCGTATCCTTCCTGCAAACTCTTTCCCATTTCGTATGATACCAGTTTTCCTAGTGCTTCTTTTTGTTGCCGAAGGGCTTCGCCAACCTGCCTGACAACTTCGCCTCGTTTAGGAGCAGGGACTAGACGCCATTCCAGGAATGCCTGTTCTGCCTTCTTTACTACAGCCTCATAACTTTTCTTATCTGCCGAGGTCACATGACCAATCAATTTTCCGTCTACCGGGGAGTATGATGCAATTTCCGGCCCCGCGGAAGGTATCCATTCAAGACCTGTACTAACACCTGCGTTATTCGATTTAAGGTTCAAGCTTTTCAAAAAATCCATAGCTAATTTTTGAGGAGGCAAAGGTATGAAGTCCGAAAGTCAGGAAGTCAGGAAAGTACGGAAGAAGAGTAAGGTTTTGAAAAAACAGTTGCTGTTGGACCAAAATTATTGTATTTAGGGCTATCATGTCATACGGGAGTTCGGACTTTATTGCGGG
>JACMKU010000046.1 GCA_014379965.1 Chitinophagaceae bacterium | reverse complement strand
TGTCTCCAAGCTGCAGTACAGGCTTTGCAACATTAACAGTTGCTGTTGGTTGTAATAAAGACGGAGGAGTTCCTAGAGGCGCACCAGTGCCTCCTCCTCCCCCGGAACCTCCCCCACTTCCACAAGCCGACAAAGAAAAACATATCAATATAAAACTTATTATTCCGACGTAACTTTTCATAATAGCCCTCTTTTTAAGCATGACTGATAATAAAGAATTGTTTGGCTTTATGGCCTGAAATATCCAACATTGACGCTCAATTGACTTCCGAATGCATCTAATACAATAATTGTCGCCGAAGCTGGAGTTGCACCAGTAGTTAGATTTGTCACACTCAATGTGCTACCTGCAACTGTAGCATTCAAATCAGACGAACTCACTGAAACAAGTGTATACGGTGCTATTCCACCAGTAATTGCAGAGGTCTTGGTAATACCGGCTCCTTCAAGAGACGTAAATTGAATCCCGACAGCACTCAACGGAGTAATTGCTGGAATCACAACGCTAACTCCGGATCTCATACCACCAATATTCGAAACAATTGACAGTGAAGTAGAAGTTCCAACACTCTGAAACACACGATATGTATAGATTACAGCATTACTGCCAGAGGAATATGTATGAGTATCAGACTGAGAGTTTCCGAAATCATCCGTTGCGTTAGTCGTCACTTCAACTCCTTGGGCAGATTTACCGGCTGGAGGCGTATAGGTTACTGTGGCTGTGACAGAAAATGTACCATCTTTATTGTCTAATGAGGTAGGAGTAGAAATTGTAAGAGAACCGGCTGTATCGGAACTTCCACCACCACATGCCTGCAACATCATAATGATAGCTATTGAGAGAAGTACTGTAAGACAACGTAAAGCTTTCATGAAGCCTCCAAACAGATAGTTATATCGAATTCAAAATTCTTGGAGTAATAAAAATCAGTAATTCAGTCTTTACCTTGGTCTTCGAAGTAGATTTAAACAGTTTTCCCAAAAATGGGATATCCATCAAGTAGGGCACGCCATCGTCCGACTCATTATCACTGTCTATATAAATCCCGCCGATAACGGTCGTCTCACCATCGCGCAGCAGCATTTCGGTAGTGGCCTGTTTTTTGTTGATTGCCGGGGCCGTGCTGCCACCAGTGGCCTGACCAACTGAGTCATTCTTGGCATCAATCTTCAAAACAATTGTGCCATTAGCGTTGATGTGTGGTGTAACCTCCAGAGCAAGGGCCGCCTCGACAAACTTGGTTTCGACTTTATCCGAGGTTGAAGATGTGTAGGGAACCTGCTGCCCTTGGGTGATCTTGGCAGTTTTATTATTAAGTGTAGCAACCTTGGGGGTTGACACAATCTTGACCAGGCCGGCACTTGCAGCCGCATTCAAACGTAGATCAAGAGATATATTACTGGTCAGCGTACCGAACGATATACCCATGGCCCCACCCGAGTTTCCGGATAGACCGGAAGTTGGTGCAGGGGTTGAAGCAACACCGCCAAAACTGGTATCCAACTGATTAATCCCCAGAAACGATGCTGAACCATCACGATAGTGAAGACCCCAGTTTACACCGAGGCTGCGAGTGAATGTAGAAGTTGCTTCAACGATGCGGGCTTCAATCATGACCTGTTTTTCAGGGACATCCAGCTGTGATATAAGTTTCCTCATATCATCGAGTGCCTGCGGAATGTCTTTAACTATGATCTTGCTGGTACGTGCATCCTGTGCAATGGTTCCGCGATCTGTTTTAAGGTTGGTGAGTTGTGTAACGATACTGCCTACGTCCGAATAGTTGATATTGAATATTTCAGCCTTGAGTTCTATGGACTTTGTCAGAGCCTTTTTGAGCTCCTGTTCTTCTTCGGCCTGTGACTTGAATTTGCCCTTACCCTTGATAATGATGATGTTTCCATCTTCCCGTTTATCAAGACCCTTGGTATCGAGAATTATATCCAATGCTTGGTCCCACGGCACGTTGACAAGCTTGATACTGATGGTTCCCGTAACATCATCACCCAGAACAAAATTTTTGTTGCTGACCTCTGACAACAATTGAAAAATCTTGCGGACATCGGCATCGGCAAATTCAAGTGTTACTTTACGCCCTTTATATGAACGTGATGAATCGTACGGTTTTACCGATGAATCCGACGCAGGAGACAACTCGGAAGCCAGATCCGACTCCCTGGTTGTAGCAGCTTTAGCTGCCATGGGCGCGCGTGCGTTGGTGTCGTACATATCCGCTGAAACCTTGTCGGAAGTCAGACCTTCGGGATTTTTAAAATCCACAAAGAGCATGTCGCCTTCCTGGCGGAATTCAAAGAAAGCAGAAACACGCATGGCAATTCGAATCTTGGTATCGTAGCCTTTTTTCGTTTTGATGAGAAGTGGGGTGATGCGCAACACCGGGGAAATAAACGACCGTGCTTCCAGAGAGCGTTGTAGCGACTTGGGCAAACCGGCGTTTTTTATCGTTAACGTTACAAACCCGGGTGTTTTAATTGGCTGTCCAACACTTACATCGCCCCTGACCTTCACAGCAACCCTGGAAATCCCATCAACTACCTGAAAGTCAATCATTTCAACACTGGCAGGACCGGTATTCTCTGTTTTAGTGACACTCTTGGTTGGTTCTGGCTTCTCAGCCGCAATTGGCGAGCGTTGTTCTGCCACCTTTTCCTGAGCCGGTTGCGGTGCTGGTGAAGGCATGGCGACTTCGGCAGTCTTTTCAGTGCGAGTGGAAACCAGTTTTGTATGTAAATTTTCATTTGGTTTGACATTAAGCAAAACGGTTAATCCCTGGTCTGATTTTGCCGCTATCGCTTCCGGAAAACTTCCACTCACGGAATCGAGAACAACACGAACCTTGTCCGGATAGAGGCCAATTCGAGCAGAGGCGACTCCCGCAGAGTTGAGCGGGATAATCCGGGAGGGCAGGGCAATCTGAGTATCCATCAGATCAATAACAAAGCGTTCCGGCTTATTAAGACGGAACGTCTTGAACTCACCGGCGCCACCCTCTACTGCAAGAACAATAGACTCGTTTGCGACTGAAACAGACGTCAATTTCCGTGTGGCTATGGCAGGTTGAACGATTGGGGCCGCAACAGGCAAAGAGCTGACAGATTCAGTATTATCTACAGGGACTACGGGTTTAGCGGTGACTACAATAGGCTTGGCTGGAGCGGCAACGTCGGAAACCGTAGCAAGTGCGGGAAATGAAATCCGTAGTTCACCAGGCTTTGATGCAGAGGCTGATATTACCGCTTCAGCGTCTATATTCAGTTCAATATCAACTCGGGTAAGAACACCGGCATCGGTATCAAAACGGGTAGCGGTTACTGTCTTGATATTCCCCTTATTGAATACCAGTGGAGCGTTGATCAGACCTTGGGTCGCCTGTGAAAGATCCAGCACCAGACGCAATGGAGCCGTTGTTTTGTAGCTTGTATAGGTTGCAGGCGATGTCAGCTTAATAATAAGCTCAGCCGCATCTCCTTCACCCGAAACACTGATTGAATTGATTGAAGCAAGCTTGCCAAGGGGAGACTTGATGCCGTCTTGCGCTGATTCCGCTTTGCCTGGCATTGCCGTTGCGAGGCCTGCCAACACCATAATGGCAAGCGCCAGAATCATCGATGATTTTGTCATCCACTTCATGCGGAACTCCTTATTGTTTCCTGGGAAGGGTGATCCTGATATTTTCCTTACGCACCCTACCGTTGTCATCTTTAAATTGCTCAAGCACATCAACGCCACGAGTACTGATCATAGTTATGCGCCCATCATTTTTACCTATTGACATGCCAACTTTCAGTACATAGCCCTTGCCATTGGGATCAACAACCATAGCCTGATTTTCTTTGACGCCGGTAACAATCCCGATCAGCTTAAACTGACTGACATCAAAACTATGAATCGGAAGTCCATCCCGAAGAGCCTTTTTAAGATCAGCAGGTGTCGCTGAAGCGACCGACTTGGCAACAATAAAAGGCTTAAACGGATCTTTCTTGTTGCTGAAATCAAACTGATTGCCCGACGGTGGTGGCGCCAGCTTGACCGTTGAACTAACCGGTTTTTGAACAGGTTTGGCCAACGGCTGGACAACAGTTACAACAACCGGTGGCGCTACCGCCTGAGGCTGATCCTTCTTGTTGCAGCCAGAAGCAAGCGCCGCCATGCCAAGCATGGCTGTGACCGCGTATATGCGGCTATTTAGCAGGTTTCTTGTCATCCTTAATCTCTTTTTTATCAAGGAAGCGGAATGTTGTGGCGAGGCAAGTCACCTTCGTCATCATCCTATTGTTGACATTTTTAATATCGGAAAAAGCCACATTGGTGATATTGACAATTCTTGGCAGGTTGGCAATAGCAGCAAAAAAGTTTGCAACACTAAAATAAGACCCGGAAACCACGATATCAACCGGAACTTCTGCATAAAAATCTTTAACAACCTCACCTTTTGGCCTGAACACCAAAAAATCAAGTCCTGCATTTTTACCAAGTGCCGTTATGCTGGTAAGCAGTGACGGGATTTCCTTGGAATTAGGAAGTTCGGTCAATGCCTGGGCCAACTCAACATTCAGCTGGTCATACTCTTTTTGCAAGCGCGGTAAATTTGTGGCAATTCTGGTCTTATCATCTATTTCTGATTGAAGCTTGCTTAATTCCACCTTCAGCCCACCAAGTTCTTTGTGTTTGGGCAGATAGAGAAACCAGACCAGAGCGGCGGCCTCAAGAATTACAACAAAGACAAGAATCAGAATCTTCTGTTTCGTAGGCAGCTTGAGTATTTTTTCTATTTGAGGATCCATATTCAATCCATCCCGAGCCCTGTATATACAGGATAAGTGCGTTAGCGAAGTTGATTACTGACAAAGACGTACAGAAAACAACTTCTAACTTGCTAAAAAAAGGCAGCTATTTTTTAATTGGCTACAGGAGTTGCCGGCAATGAGGCACTTGATTTGAGACGGCACGACAACTCAAAACTTTTTACCTTGCTGCCGGCCATTTCTTTTTGTTCTGATACAATCAGCTCGACACCAGTAAAATCATTGGACGCTTGAATGCTACGCATGAATTGAGCAATCAAATCTTCTGTAAATGCAATGCCGGAAATTTTAATACTATCACCGGATTCTGTATACGCCGTTAACCAGAGTTGTTCCGGAGTAACATCGCTGATTGTCGCAAGTCTCTGGGCGGGGCCGGTCTTGTTTTTTCGCAACTGTGCCAAAACATCAAGCTTTTTCTTGACTTGTTCCTTGAGTGTTTTCAGCTCTTCCAACTTACCGATTCTGACTTTCAATTCATTGATTTTGATATTTGCTGCTGAGATATCGTTCTTTGCAGAAGAAATCTGTGCCAGCTTGACTGTATACAAGGCGCCTACAACCACAAGCACAACAATCAGAGAAAAACAAAAAATCGTTATCTGCTGTACTGCAGTTTCCTTCTTTTTTGCGGCCCTGACCGGTAAAAGATTGATTTTTATCATTTGTCCCCTACCCTCCTGATAGCAAGCCCGACCGTCACTGCCATAAACGGGCCGATTTCCTGAAGGTATTCAGGGTCAAAATCCTTTTCATTGTATTTTAGCTTGGCAAACGGATTAATCACTTCAACCGGCAAACCGGTTTTTTCAGATATCGTTTCAACAAGCAAAAAGACCTTTGAGCCACCACCACTCACAAAAATCTTGATAATACGGTCCTCGTTAGCCGTCGAATTGTAGAAATCGAGGGAACGTCGTATCTCCTGGGTGATCGTCTCATTTACCTTGCCAAGCACTTCAAGAAGAGCAGAATTACGGGTTTCATGCGCCAAGGTTTTGATTGATTCGGCCTCGGAGCTGCTCAGACCCATCTGTTTCTGAATTTCCTCGGTATAAAGATTACCCCCCATCTGGACATCACGGGTAAACAGGGTAACACCGTCTTTAATGACATTAATGTTCATCACGCTTGCACCAATATTAATAAGTGCAAGGACATCTTCCGAGCCGGCATCATGGTTCATCTCAAATGCATTCTGCACGGCAAACGAGTCCACATCGACTACTGCGAGATGCAGGCCGGATTCATTAAATACGGTAACATAATCGTTAATTATATCTTTTTTGCTGGCAACCAGCAGGACATTCATCTTGGAAGGGTCAATGCTATCGGGGGATAAAATCTGGAAATCCATATTGACATCATTTATGTCAAAAGGAATGTATTGTTCTGCTTCCCAGGTTATCTGATCTTCCAGTTCCTCAAGAGGCATGGCAGGGAGGATGATTTTTCGAATAATGACCGAATTGCCGGAAATGGAGCAGGCAATATCCTTCACCTTGATACCAAGGCTCGTGATGAGGTTTTTAATAGCAGCCACAATCGCTGTGCTATCCATGAGCGTGTTGTCAACAATTGCTTCCGGGGGAAGCGGGACAATAGCGGCATTAAGCAACTGAAAGGAACCTTTCAGATCCTTAAGCTGGACCAGCTTGACAGAGCTGGATCCGATGTCTATGCCGATAACCTCTTTTTTCTTGCTAAAAAGAAACATATCTCGTTCCCGTCGCCATCAAGCCTGAAATACTTTTTCTTTTTCATCCAGTGAAAAGCCGAGGGCCAGAATAATCTTGCGCATTGTTTCCAAACGGCATGGCTCGCCACGTTCTACCCTGTCTATGGTAAGAGCGGAGACTCCCGCTTTGCGGGCTAACTCCGCCTTGCTTAGAAGGCGTGACTCTCGAATTGATTTAACTTTATTCTGTGACTTCATATATTATCCCTACTATGTATGATACATGGGATACATATAAAGCAATTATTATCAATGTCAAGCATTTTGTATATAATTATACGTTATATTATTAGTCTTAATTCGATTGCTTTTCGTACCACATATTCACAGGCTAGGATGCGATCTCCATAACAAAAAAACCGGGTCGCCAATATCTGAATTATTCGGATATTTTGGCGACCCGGCTGTCTCGTGAGACCCTATGGGCTTTCCGTCCCACCCTCGCGGATGGTTTAGTATTATCATATATCTATTATTTCACTTGAAAGTTTATGTAAGCACAATTCATGCCTTTCGGTATTTTATTTATAACAGGCTGATATCCTTCAAAACAATACTAACCAAGTATTAATTGCTATCGACATACATCCGTCAATTGACATTATTACAACAAGCGAAAGACATTAATTGTCATCTCAAAAGCCTCCATCTCAATACGCATACAAGACTGAGATATTAGCTTTCTCTACCTGACTTTGCTGTCTTTCTCCCTGTATTTCAATTTTATACATATATGGATAGTGAGGTACAGTTGGCGTTTGATTCATAATGGTACCACCTTTACTTAAACTGTTATTGCCGCTTCGTTCTGAATTTCCAGCTATCTTTTGAGTAATTGCAACTGGTGTTCCGGCAGCGTTTGAAGAAAATGATGTGAATCGCCATTCAGTAGTATCTACTATTTTTGAATATACATTGAACGTAGATCCCGCTGTAGCATTTAGTGGGAAAACAATGTCAGGAGCGGTTCTGGGATTTCCGTCTACGGAAGCACAGGCGCCGGTCCATGCATTTCGTGGAGTTTCCAACCGCATCTGGAGACAATCGGAAAAGGTCGGAGTTAGCCCCGCCATACGCCCCTGAAGGAAAGAATTGAAACTGCTGGATTGATTTTGAAATGAAAGGGCATTAGCAATAAGATCTTTTGTAATTATGTCAGTACCGCCATAAGTTGCGTCAAGCACCGATTTGTATCTTTTCATCGCACCAGATGTCCTCGCACCCATAGTCACCATATAAAGCAGCGCCATGCTGATGACCAGCGCAAGCATCGTGAACATCAGAGATGTCACTAAAGCT
>JACMKU010000003.1 GCA_014379965.1 Chitinophagaceae bacterium | reverse complement strand
TTGCCCTGAAGAGCGATGGATCAGTAATCGGTTGGGGTGATAATAATGTTGGTGAGACAACAATCCCTCCCGCTGCCCAGTCGGGCGTAATGATACCCAGTGCATGGTTATCCGACACTGGCATCACCACATCCGAGAAACAGCTTGAAACGGCCATGAGCACACTCAGAATAAACTCTGCCGCGCTATCCTCCAGCCTGAGTGTGGTTGCCGTCCGACAGGACTTTACCCAGCAGATGATCAACACGCTTCAAACCGGCTCCGACAACCTGACTCTGGCTGACATGAACGAAGAAGGAGCAAACATGCTCATGCTCCAGACCCGACAAAACCTTGGGGTTACGAGCCTCAGCTTGTCTAGCCAAGCATCGCAATCGGTGATGAAGTTGTTTACGTAGTAAGCACGGTTAGCCAACAAAATCAAAAATCAACTTCTCCGTCAAAAACGGGGCGGGTCTTGTGCCCGCCCGCCTTTTGGTGTGGATGGCAATGATGGTGGCGCTTCCGACAAGGTCACCCACAATGGGATGCCCCTACAGAAACCTCATTTTGGTACCGTTTGCAGTATAACTCTTTAGCAAATGTTTAGACTAATGAGTTATGCTTGACAGGCATTTTTTAGCTGTATATCTATAGCTACGTACCAGGCAATTTTCTATGGAGGCGACATGACTGCGAACCAACCAAATAATATTGCAAAGATTAGAAATATACAGCGAATTATCACGTTACTTATTATAGTACTATTGCCGCTTATCCGGGCTCACATTGCTTCGTCCGCCGAACCACTCAGGGTTTCATTGTCGCAAACGCCATTGTCGCTTCCTTTCTATATTGCTGAAAGTCAGGGCTACTTTGCCGCTGAGGGGCTGAAACTCAAGATCAGCGATGTTATTGGCGGGCATCGCACTCTACAGAACGTGCTGGAAGGGACTGCCGATCTTGCGACCTCGTCAGAAGCGGTTGTTATGTTCACCAGCTTTAAAAGCAGTGAGTTTGCTATTATCGGCTCATTTGTTTCCAGCGATAACGACGTTAAGGTTGTAATAAGAGATGGTGCTGGAATTAACCATGCCAAGCAATTAGCGGGCAAGAAAGTTGGTACAGTGTCCGGCTCAGCAAGTCACTACTATCTTGAAACTTTGCTCGTGTTGAATGGCGTTGATCCCAAGAGTGTGAAAATAAGCAACCTTCAGCCGGAGGATATGGCCAAGGCGTTGAAAAACGGAGACGTCGACGCAATTGCCATTTGGGAACCCTTTCCCTTCAAGGCTCTCAAGGATGTTCCGGGCGCTAAAATACTTGCCAAGTCCGGTGCCTACCGATTGACTTTCAACCTCCTGGTTCACAAAAAAATTATTGGTGTGCGCGAAGACGAACTTGTTAAACTTCTTCGAGCCCTGGACCGTGCGGAGCAGTTTATCAACACTCAACCGCAAAAAGCCAAAGCAATACTTCTTGATCGGCTCAAACTGGACCAGTCTTTCGTTGATTGGATCTGGCCAAGCTACAATTATCGCCTCACGCTTGACCAGTCACTGCTTACAACATTGGAAGGCGAAGCTCGCTGGGCACGGCAAGAGGGGCTCGTCAAGGGGAATAAATCCCCCAATTATTTAAACTTCATTCATGCTGACCCATTGCGCAAGGTTCGTCCGGCAGCGATCAGCATAATAAGGTAAAGTATGAGAATCAGGACGCTGCTACAGGCATCTCTTGCATTAACTACTGTGATGGTCTTGGGGCTGGCCGTTGCCAACTGGTCTATTTCGGCCAGGTTGGCTGAGATTTCAATAGCAGAAGATCGGGTTCAGTCTTGTAGCCGCGATATTTCGGATTTGCTGGTACTGACCCAGGAATATGCCATGTATTCCGAAGAGAGATCAGTACAACAGTGGAAAACACTTCATAGCGCCATTGTTAAAAAGCTGGAGGCCAGCGTACATGATGTTATCCCCCCACCAGCCGACACTCTGAAAGCTGCTCAAACGCTACCTGAAATATTTCAGCAACTGATCACAACAGTATCAAACAGCTCCGACCTGCAAAACCGCCAAAGAAATTTATTGCTCAACCAGTTACATTCCGGTTCCCAGGTACTAGCTGACTCGGTGCTTAGCTGGGGCATTGCTCTAGACGAACACCGTAATAAAATCGAACAGTTGTCCCGTATTCAATCAATCGTCATTCCTGCCATGATGCTCCTTATTCTGATGCTATTATCCTTTCTACTCCACCGCCGCCTGCTTCGCCCTTTGGCGCAACTAGGCAAAGCGGTGACTGCCGTTGCAAAAGGTGATCTGACTGTGCGTAGTGCAACAGCAAGTAATGACGAATTCGGAGAGTTGTCACGTACCTTTGACGCAATGGCTATAGATTTGGTTGCTGAAATGCAACGGGAAATTATGGTGCGAAAGTTGGCGGAAGAAAAATTGTTTGAGAGCGAAAATCGCTTCAGGTTGATCAACGACTCCATCCAGGACCAGATCTATAGCTATGATCTTTCTAACCGCTTCACTTTTGCAAATCGTCCTCTCTGCGAGAACCTGGGACGTAAAGAGGACGAAGTAATCGGCAGAACGTATTGGGAATTCGGCTTTCCGGAAGAACTGTGCCGTAAGTGGGATGAGATGCATCGCCAGGCCTATGTGACCGGATCAAAAGTTGAAATTGTCTCTACGCCGATGCCGGACGGCACAGTTCTTCATTTCGAAGTTAACCTGTCTGTTATTTACGACAGCGGTGGCGAAGTTATAGGTCTCGCGGGGGTCAACAGGAACATCACCGACCGCAAACGCGCCGAAGAAGAAAAACTGGCACTTGAACAACAATTCCAGCAGACCCAGAAACTGGAGAGCCTGGGAGTTTTGGCAGGCGGCATAGCCCACGACTTCAACAATATTCTGGCGATCATTGTAGGGTATTGTGGCCTGACAAAGATGGACTATGAAGATGCCGAGAAGCATATCCCTGAAATAGAAAAAGCCGCTGAACGTGCCGCTGCATTGTGCCGTCAGATGCTGGCATACGCCGGTAAAGCCTCACTCACCCAGACTCAGGTCAATACCCCGATGCTGATTGATGAAATGGTCAGCATGCTGAAAACAACTATCAAACAGAATGTTGTGATAAAACCCGAACTCGGTACTGACATCCCCTTCATTATGGGCGATGCCAGTCAGATCAGACAGGTTGTCATGAATCTGATCATCAACGCCGCAGAGGCTATCGGCGATGCAGATGGTGAGATCGACGTCAAACTGGCAAAGGCAGAGATCAAGACGGGGCAATCGGAGAAAGACCATCTCGGCATGATCATACCGGCGGGACGCTATATCTGTTTCGAAGTAACCGATAACGGTTGCGGCATGGATGAAGACACCAGACGCAAAATCTTCGAGCCGTTCTACACCACCAAATTCACCGGCCGTGGTCTCGGTATGTCGGCAGTACTTGGTATCATCAAGGCACATAATGGGGCATTGCAACTGGAAAGCCGGTTGGGGCATGGTACGGTCTTCAAAGTCTATCTGCCTGTTCAGCTCAGCAAATCTGAAACAGAGGAAGCACACCAGAAAGCCGTTTCAGCAGTGTGGCAGGGGAGCGGCACAATCCTGCTAGCCGAGGATGAAGTGCAGGTCAAATCCATTGCAATAGCTCTGTTAGAGAATCTGGGATTCAGCGTTCTTGATGCCGCAAACGGCAAGGAGGCGTTGGAGCTTTATCAGAAGAACGCTGCTGACATTACTCTGGTTGTCACTGACATGGGTATGCCGGTCATGAACGGCTATGAACTTTTCTATAAACTGAAACAGCTCGACCCGCAGTTGCCGATTATTATCTCCAGCGGTTTTGGCGAAGGTGATATTGTCTCGAAGATCCCACTTGAGGCAATGGCCGGGATAATCAACAAGCCGTATAGCTTTGATCGGTTGCGGGAGGTGTTGCGGGTTGTTGTTGAGAGGACAGAGTAGGCTAATGCATAAAAGCAAATTCTACCAATTTGCGGAATAACGTATCGCTTATAAAAAACCGAAATTTGATTTACACAATTAGTTTGACAGTCCCATTACTGGCCAAGTGACCTTACCCCACCATATAAAATCAAATTGGTGATAAGTGACAACGCAAACCAAACAGCACAAACTATAGTTGACGTAAAGTAAATAACCACGCAATTTTATAGGTTGTCACTGAACATCCACGTTCCGTATCCCATCCGGTCGCCATGCAGGACTGATAACATGACTGCCTTTCTGATCTGACGACAATATACTGCCGAACGTCACCTTGAACTCGCCAAATCGGTCGTTGACGGTATCCATAGCCTTAATCGCATCACTTTTTCGCTGAACGTCGCGGAACAGCGATAATTGTTCCGCTTCGTATTTCAGGTTGGAAAGTCTGACTCCCAGCTGGCGAACCGGTTGCGGCAACTCCGTCGTATCCAGTATGGCGACTGCCGCATTATAAATATCGTCGCTCAAGTTGATGTAGCTTTTCAAAGTATTCTGCTTGCCGAAACTGCTGTAGAAATCAGCAAATCTCACAGACAGAGTCACGGTCTTCCCCGATACACCATACCTTCTGGCTCTCCGGCCAACCATCTCTGATAACTGCAGCAGATTCTTGAGTATATCCTCCCGTCGCTCTACATCTTGCCGCAACGTCATGGAATGCCCGACCGACTTGACCTCATCATCTTCTTCGTTTGGCGTGACAGGGCTGTCGTCAATACCTTGGCCCATCTGTTTGTAAACCCTACCCAGAATACCGTATTTTCGAGTCAACCTGGATTCGTCGCAACGCCCCAGCTCCCCACAGGTGTAGATCGACATCATATTCAGGTGACGTTCCATCTTCTTGCCGATACCGCATAACTCCTTGATCGGCATACGTTCGAGTATCCGCGACACATCTTCTGGCTTGATTATGGTCAATCCGTCCGGTTTCTGCATATCCGATGCAAGTTTCGCCAGTAATTTGTTAGGGGCAATGCCGACGGAACAGGTGATTCCGAAGGATTCCTTGATACGGGCTTTGAGCAGATAGGCAATGCGTTCAGGGGTTCCGAAGATCGACAGGGAATGCGTGACATCCAGCCATGCTTCATCAATTGAAAAGACTTCAACTTGAGGGGTGTATTCCTTCATCATCTCCATGATGCGGGAAGAGGTGTAGGTGTATTTCTTATTGTCGCCGATGACGATGATGAGTTGCGGACAAACTCTCAACGCCTCCCATTTGGCCATTCCAGTCTTCACGCCGAATGCCCGTGCTTCATAGCTGGAGGTGGTAATTACCGTCCGACCGCCGCCACCGACCACGGCAATCGGTTTACCCTGCAGTTCCGGGTTCGCTTGTTGCTCTACTGAGGCAAAAAAGGCGTTCATGTCGATATGCATGCATACACGGTGCTCTTGCATAGTCATTCAGTCTTATGAGGAAACAACTCCCAAGTCTGATCCAATGCATTGAAAACCAATTCGTACAGGGCGTCCTCTTCGGTCACGACTGCCCAATGGAGCAACGGGGCATCTCCTAGCCGGTCTTTCCAGTAATACGTTGTACGGGCAATTTTGTGCTGTTTGCGATTCAACTCGAACCAGACGGGTTTAGCCTTTTCACCTGGTCGGAAGACCACGGCTATGCGTACAGGTAGACCTGACATCATGAATAGTTGCGGACGGTCTTTAACAGCTTGCCGATGATGGTAACGTCTTCAGGCGCAACAACGAGTTCGGGGTATGCCGGGTTACTGGGCTTCAAAATGACGCATCCCAGATTCTCGTCCCGGTAAAACCTTTTCAGAGTCGCTTCATCCTCAATCATCGCAACAACAATATCCCCGTCATCAGCAGTAACCTGTGGGCGGATAAGTGCCAGGTCGCCATCAAGGATATGGTCCTCAATCATTGATTCACCAACTACTCGCAGAAAGAAGCATCCCTTGTCAGGTACCCAACTCTTATCAAGGCTGCAGTAGCCCTCAATTTCCTCAACGGCCAATGTTGGTTGACCAGCTCTGACCTTCCCAACGATGGGGACGCTGACTGAACCGGTACCTCTTCCAGCAACAACAATGCTCCGTGAACTGCCCTCACGCCGCTGGATATACCCCTTACTTTCAAGGGCATTGAGATGGCGTATTGCAGTCACGGTACCTTTGGCGTTGATGTGTTCGGATATTTCCCGCTGAGTCGGCGGGCATCCATGAGTATCAAGGTATGTGGTGATGAAATCGAGTACCTGTTGCTGCCGTTCGGTTAATGGTTCCATGCCGTCCCCTGTTGTTGTCAAATGATACGGGTATCAAATGATACTCATCTGTGAGGGGGCACGTCAAGCGGAATTATGGACTTGAACGAAACAGGCGGGGGGCGAAGTAGGGATTATTAACGAGGTTGATGACGCGATAATAGCCCATTTCACCCGATGGAAATGGATCAAATAGATAGCTGGCCGGAGCTAAAATTCTATTTGCGTTCAGGGTCCGTCCACATTTCCGAACCTTTAAAAACAGAAAATAGCACAACATAGCCAATGGTTACTAACATGACTGAGCCTACTCTCAACGACTCTTGTTTTATAATTTGTAGTCCGAACATATTGGATATAAAGCTTTGGAAAAGCAAGACGTTCTCGAACCACAAGACACCCGTTACGAAACATAAAAGGGAAAGCAATCCGCCGCATATCTGCATTGCTATCAATGAGCTATTATTGTCATTGCGATTACTAATTTTAACTATAAGAATGTAAACTAAAGCTAAAAGACTTAAAATGATGAAAACTTTTGGGCTATGATCCCGTTTGAACCAGGCATATACCCCTGATATTCCAAGAATTCCTGCACAAACCATACTTAGTTTCGAATTTTCGTACATTAAAGAAACACTTCCAAACCAGATAAGGCAGAAAACTAAAAAATAATAAAATAAACCTATAATTATTATCTCTGCAAACCTAGTCAACTCATACGGAATGGTTACGTTGGTGTAGGGTACGACGATGACCCCTGCTGTATTCATTATATAAAACGCGCAAATAAAAGGTAACGCGACACTGATATTGTAAAGTGTGTTCTCAATTACGCGCTTTGATAATCCAAAACTCAAAGACATCATGTCCTCCTATAATGGTTTCGATGTAAATCTCATCGCATCTCTTAGTTATCAGGCCAACGATTTATTTATTTATTTATTCAAACAAGCTTATTACCCAACGCCAGAATCTTTGCAGAATCCCACCACGCTGATGATCAAGAGCATCATAATAGGCTTTTCGACGTTCCTCCTCGTTTCGGCGGCCTGCTGCAACTTGTGCTGCAGTCCATTTGCCTGCCCATATAATTTCCCCTTGACGTATCACGTAGTGCGATTGACAAGTTTGTTGCCAATTCCCCACTGAAGGGTGAAGGGTTGGACCTCTGCTAGTCTCCTCAAGAGTCCACTCTGTAGGACCTAGCGGTGTCCTGATCTTGGAACCGCATCCACATGCACAAAGATGTGCTGCAGCTCCAAATTCTTCAGAAACATATAGTACGCCAAGCTTTAGTTCCTTTGGCATATAGTGAACACGCTGCAACTCAATCTTCTTTAGCATCCGATTCCCCGACTATTTTGAGATCGCCTACCTCGAAAAGAAGATGATAATTGGACATCTCTTCAAAATAGAAGCCTCGTAACTGCTTGAATTTAATTACTGCCAAACATGCGTTGAAAGCATTGAGTTCGCTAATCTGAATGTTTGTCTTGTACAAATCATCCTGGCTGTCCACGAGCGGTGCCAACCCTTTATCGCGTACATTCTGACCATTCTCAGAAGAGTAGCAGGTTACACGCAATTGACCGTTGAGCGAACCTCTTTTGCGGTTGAGCCCCATCCCTACATCAATAAATGGGATACTCATTGAAATAAGCAGATCAAAAATTCCGGATCGAGACGAGCCTTTGTCGACACACACGAAAGCGAATGTCACACCTTTGAGGTCTTCAGTACACGAGTCATCGAGGAGTTTGGGCGCGCCAGACAATCCCGTCCGAAAGTTTTCATATCGCGAGTCATAAACTTCAGCCTTCGTCTTGCCAAGTTCAGTTGGATCTAGTCTTCCTGGGGAGCGGAAGGCGTTATGTACATGGAACGCATCAAGGTCAAACGTACGAATTTCCCGTACCGGTGTCTTCACGAGAAAATCTAGAACATATGCACCCGTACCACCGAGGCCGATAACGGCTATCACGTCATCCTTGAACTTTGCTGATAGGTCTGTAATTTCTGCTCTGCTCGTCAACGTATCCTGAAATTTGAAAACTGAGTCTGATACAACCTCTTCTACAGTTCGAAAAGTATAAGGATTTGCACCATGCAATTCCATCGCTGGTCCTGAAATTATGGCGACATAACTTTCAATTTTTTCAAAAAAATCGACAAATTTCTGTGCAATCTTAGGCTTGTTTGAAAACGAACGTTGTACGATCACATCGCCACATGCATCACTTAACAAAAGCTGTGTGGGACCGCCCGCCAGATTGGGGATTGGTGTCCCGTCAAGGTTATGAGGAATAGCACCTGCAAAGAAAATCTGGTGATCGTCCTGAGTAACTCGCTCTTTATCTACCAATACGAGCTTTGTGACTATTGCGCCAATCTGTAATTGCCGCTGTGTGTCCAAATATGGAATATCACGTATCACCATGCAATTGCTGTCAAAAGCAACAGCATACCCCTTTTCGACTAAACGATGTATGTCATCGTTATGACTGACCAGTTTCTGAAACACTGAAAACCTCCCCTTCCTTGACTTTCACTGACGCACCGGGCGAGAGCACCCCCTCTGGTTTATTGCCGTGGCCGTTTTTGTACTTCACAGAGTAAGTGATCTCAGGGTGCTGTGAGTAGTTTGGCACCTCCAGAGTGACCACCTCTGCATAGGTAATCTCGTCTTTAGGCCACTCGTGGGGAGTGCCTTCAACGATAATTGTAACCATCTTCTTATCTTCTTTCATGACCGGTTCTCCTTGATATAATGGATTTGTTGCACTTTACCCGCAATTCCTAATAGCGGAGGCAAGAAGCCTCCGCTTCAGGTTTTACTTTCTGCCAGCACCATTCTTGGTCCTGTCTGCAATCACATAGCCTTGTCCTGGTTTAGGTGTTGGTGGGAGTGGTTCCCCGCGTGTTACGGTGCGCTCAGTACCGGTGTGACTGCCGCGCGAGCCAATGATTTCATACTGACCTGATGCTGGGGCTTTGCTTCCTGGTTTCAACGGACTCATAGTTTTTACCTCCTTTCTGATTTTTTTTGTGCCTCAACTTATTGCCCTTGATCTGTTAGATACGGTCAGAGAGCTTAGAAGTGCATAACGGGGAAACTATCTGCTTAAATTAAGCTGTTTAACATATAGGCAAAAAAATATCTGTGCGTGTCTGTAACCTAGCACGGCAATTCTGGTTAAGTCAAGCTGTTTAATCAGATTATTTTATCGCGTTATAAATATATTCTAGCCCGCCGGACTCAGCTATTTCTTCGGAGCGCATTATGAAGCCGAGGTTTACCAGTTTTTTTAACTGCGTACTGGCATTTTGAACGGAGATATTGAGATCACTGGCAACTCGAGAAGTAGTTACCGAAAGGTTTGTAAATATATATTCCAGAAGCGTCTTGACTGATGAACTTACCTCTGGGCCGATAAGTTCGAATCCTTCTTCACTCCAGATTACAAGGGGCTGATCTTTGGCTCTTGCGGCATAATTCCAGTTGTCAATTAAGTCCCTTGATTTAAAACCTTCGAGAAAGAATCCTTTTTCTCCACGGTACTGCTTAGCTATTGCAATTACACTTTCACGTGGAAACGAAGCATCTGTAGCTTCGATTTCATTTAAGGATATTCCAAAGATCGTTTGTGTTGGATGAGTATCAATAAACTCAGCAAGTTTATTGTATGATTGTCTGCCTTGGACGTTACCAAAGGGATGTTCGTCCGATGTGAATTCTCGGAGATTAATAAGCATAGTTTTCTGTTTCATCCTGGTAAATTAACGAGATTTTCCGGGTGCGTCAAGGAAAAAATCAAAACATACGTGAGTACCTAATATCCTAGGCATTTCCAATGTATATTCAAAAGAGGTTAACTCGCCTTCGAAGTAACACAACTTAACTTCGAAAGTTTCCTGCCTAACTGAGATGTAAGCATTATATTTGACAGCATATTCTTGACTTCTTTTTAGACCTAAGCCACGACCTTTCTTCCCTGTTTGTGAGACTCCTCCTGTTTCGAAAACATCCTTGAGCAGCAGTACATTGGACATTGGATTAGAGAAGTCATATTTCGAGTACAAATCTGGGTACTTCTTTATAATAGCTGGTAGAAGAGTAGCAACAATACCTTTCCCACTATCAGAGACGACAGTTTGTATGTGTGGTCGTTTGCCCTTATACATTTGCAGGGCAGCTAGTCCCGGAATTAATGTTTTTGAATGGTCTCGCACATTACCAAACAACTCAGAGATTACTGTAAATGCAGCTAAAGAATATTTTTCACCTGCATAAGAAACAAAACTATTCTTCAGTTGTTTTGGGATATTCTCGTCTGGATTTTTCGGTGAAATGATCCCGAACTCAACAACAGCATCACTGTTACCCCTGTACATCTCTGCAGTTGACATTTCTGGACGATTGGGAAGCACTGACACTCGTTTGTCAAGGTGATCAAAAAAACCCATCCGATTAAAATACGTTAGAGTTGAAGTGCAATAACTAAAATCGAGCTTTACTCTTTTTTTCAAATGAGCCAATTGATTGCACAAGGCTAGAAGCCGAACTGCGGCCTCCAGGAGAATTTTGCAATTTTCAGGAATCACAACTTCGATTGATTGATATGAATTTCCAAAAAGACATCCCACTTCCTTTAGTGACTGTTCAAACGATGTGCAGTCTACCCATCCGCAACTAGCAAGCAGCATTTGAACATTGTCCTGTGCAACCAAGGACCAGCAGAAATCATCATCTACAGCGAATAGATCATTACGACTATAGAGAAATGTATTGATTTCAGTTCTAGTCATCCCTAGATGCTTGGCGATTACTTTCGCTTTAATATGTGGTGCCTCACGAAGGAGAGTAACAATTTTAGTTTTCAATGCAACCCATCCTAACTCATGAGCATTAAGAAATATTATTCGAGATAATCTATCATTCCGCAATCGTTAGCACAAGCACTCCTGTAGTTTTACTTGGAACATGCAAAACATACAGTTTTAATAATGGGAGGGGGAAACTTGGCCGATACCATTTTACATTCTAAAATCTAAAAGTGGATAGTCTGCTTTATGTCAGGATAAGTCGCACCAGTTCAAATAACCGAATGGGCATCTATTTCCAAGTCATAGGCATACCATTATTTTCATCTTTATTTCTGTTATACGGCTTGGGGCGCACCTGAACTGACCCGAATATTATTGTAAAAACCTCTGTAGAAATACCAGTTACAAACCGACTACACATTTCAGGCGTCCTTGTAAATCAGCGTCTGCTTACAACGTGGATACCGGACACAGCCCCAGAAATGACCACCTGTATTCCTGCCCTTTGTTGATTCCCTTAATGCCATCTTTACATCGCATTGCGGACAGGTCGGTGTTCTGTAATCTCCTTCAAGAGCAACATCTAGAAGCCATTTCTGGTCTTCTTCGGGTAATTTCTTTATTTGATTGATGAACTTATCGCCCCAAACCAGATTGATTTTGCCTTTTGCAAATTCTTCCGCTTCCGATGTGAAATCGCCGGATGTGATAAATATACCTGTCGAAATACGATCAGCAGCCATAATGCCGAATAGCTCCCGAATTGGCTTTACGCCGACTTTATAGGTATTCCATGCTTTGCATTGAACAATGCCCTTGAAATTATCGTCACCGGCTTTTGATACGATAATATCAACGCCGCCGTCCGCACCGACCTTGGTCTCTTTCGCCACGAATCCGGCCATTCTCAGATATTCAGTGCATACGATTTCAAACCGTTTCCACTCAATTTCTCGTAAAACCGATACATCCCATGTCCGGGTTTTGATGGGAATTTCTTTGTATGGGTCAAAGGTGTTTTCTGGTGATAGCGTGATATTGTTTTGCAGGCTTTGGTTGTATCTTGCTTTCAGTTCTGCCCGGTCTTCATCGGTCAGGATTGACTGCGCCGGGGCAGATTGCTTGTTGGCTTGAAAGTTGAGGCTTGGGCCGTCATTGTATCCGTCTGCAGGGCGTAACAAGGGAGAACGTCTTATAGGGGCTGGAACGGGCTCATTCTTTGCTTTGAGGGCTTGAACGATAAGGTAAATCAAAAGCACGACAACTCCGACTATTGCGGCAAATGCAATTATCGAGGTAAATGCGGAAAAATACATTGCCCTGACTCTTGGGCTTATCATTGGCATTCCAACAAAAAATATTACAAGTCCGGCGATTAGTTCAGCGGGTGAGCCGCTATTTCTTCTCTTTCTCGCCATCTTAATTATTGCTGTTGATTGCTTTACGGAGAATTGTGCTTGGCTTGAAAGTTAGAATACGCCTGGCCTCAATGGTGATTGCCTCCCCAGTCTGCGGATTGCGGCCACGGCGATCAGCCTTCTGTTTGACCTCAAAGTTCCCAAATCCAGCTATCTTGAGCTTTTCGCCGGATTCCAATGTGCTTTTGATAAGTGAGAACACCGCTTCGACCAATTCAGCGGATTCTTTTTTGGTTAAGCCTAAATTATCGGATACTTTTTCAAATATATCTGCTTTGGTCATATTGAATCCTTTAGATATGTTTTACGGCTTGATATAAGCGTTCAATCCAATGGTCACCGGCTTTCCATCAACTTCAGCCGTGGTCACTGCATTTCCTCTCGTGCTGGCAACAACGAGCGTTTTACCGGATGCTGATGGAGTCGGTTTTTCTAGGTCGATTTCAATGCAGAGTTTATTTCCTTTGATTTCAACGGTCATTGCCATGGCGAGTCTCCCCTAAATATTTGCACACGTATCATCCGGTTTTTCCAGATGTTCATGACATTCAAGGTTTCACAATCTTCTGTTTTGATGCAATGAGCTTTTCAATTTCATCGCTCAGGTGAGTTATTTTTGCAGAAATTACCTCAGTATCCTTCTGACTTTTCGTTTTGTTTAATAAAGCAATCAGGATTTTTTGTTCATCTAATCGGGTCTTTATTGAAGTATCAATATCCGCTACGGCAGCAATCACTTCTGTAGCTCTTTTTGTGTCAATTTGTGACTTAACCCCAAAGAAAACGGCAACCATTACGCTTAGAATGGTAACATAGTACATTTTACGATTCAGATGGAATGAACCGTCTGAACTGGTTTTACTATCATCCTTCTGTTCCTTGGCAACCTCTTTAAGCTCCTTGATTTCCTGCTTTAAGTCTTTTATATGTTCGTTTGTCTCATGACCAGGGTGCGGCGGAATATTAATAACAGGGGGAGAATAATCAAATTGGGGCGAGCGCGGTTCAAATACTGAGCTGGCAAGCATAGCTCTAGATGAATTAATCGTATCAAGCATCTTTTCTTGTTTTAAAGCATCTTCAATTATTCTCGATGTAGCGCCCAATCCGTTTAAACCTGATAACGAGTTTGTGTATTGGCCCAATATATTCTGCTTCTCTGCCGCTAATCTGGCGTCATCTACATAAGATTGGTAGGGAGTGTTCAGATAAGACTTGGGCGCAAGGGCATCAATCTCGTTTAACGTCCTGGCGGCTATTGAAACAATGGAATCCCTTGCTAACATTTCGGTTACTGATAGAGGTAAATTGATATTAAGCCCATGTGGATTGTTTTTTAAATCAATAACCAGAAGACGTTTCAAATAGGCTACAAAGCTTTCATTATCTTTTTTGTCAGCATTCCTTGATGGCCCCGCCTGCCTTTTTAGAGATGGATTTATTTTTATAAAACCCTCGGCAAAGTGGTTCAAAGCGTCATCCGGTATTTTTTCAATATCATTCTTGGTAAGCTCTTTCTGTTCTCCTGCAGGGGATTCCACAATTTTACCAAGTTCCAAAATCAGAGCTTCGCATATCAGTCGTTCCGAAAGGAATTCAATACGAGGGATTTTCCGCACAAGACGGGATTTATCAGTGGAATATAGTGGAGTAACGGAAATAGTACCAATTTCTGGGACTTGAAACTCAAATGTCGGTGTTTTGATGCTATTTAAATCCATATGATTCCCAATGGCATTAACTCACTGAAAAGTAACGTTTTATGACCTCAATTGGCAACACATTTAGCCTTGATAGCTATTCTCAAGACACCATCCGGCCCAGCATCTTCTTGA